>NZ_JBSFPX010000222.1:0-10600 GCF_053588415.1 Mycobacterium sp. NPDC003449 | reverse complement strand
GCCGCCGGCCTGGCGTTTGCGGGCGTTGTAGACCAGGAATTTGGTGACCTCGCCCAGCGCACGGCCCTCCTTGCGCGAATAGGCCACCAATCCGACCCCGCCGCGCTGAGCGCCCCGGATGCACTCCTCGATCGCATGGGTGAGATAGGGCCTGCAGGTGCAGATATCGGAACCGAAGACGTCCGAACCATTGCACTCGTCGTGCACCCGCGCGGTCAGCTCGACGGCCGGATCGGCCAGATCCCGTGCGTCGCCGAAGATGTAGAGGGTCTGGCCACCGATCGGTGGCAGGAACACCTCGAGGTCACCGCGCGTCACCAGCTCGGGGTACATACCGCCGGTCTCCTCGAACAGCACTCGGCGTAAAGCGGTTTCGCTGCATCCGAAGCGCGCCGCGACGCCCGGCAGGTGCCACACCGGTTCGATGGCGGCCTTGGTGACCAGGGCAGCGCCGCTGGGCAGCAGGGTGCGGCCGTCGGCCCGTAGCCGGCCTTTGGCGATCGCCTCGGCGATCTCGGGCAGGATCACATGCGCCTTGGTGACCGCGATGGTGGGGCGGATGTCGTAGCCGGCGGCCAGTTCGCCGGTGAAGACATCGGCCACCATCGCGCCCCACGGATCGAGGCTGACGATCGCACCGGCATCGCTCCACTGCGGGTAGGGCCCGATCACGTCAGTGGGTGCGGTGTTGGTGAGGTCGGCCCGGTGCGCCGGGGAGAGTGCCCCGGCCGCGACCGCCAGGGCGCGGTACACGCTGTAGGAACCGCTGTGGGTGCCGATGACATTGCGGTGCGCCCGGGTGGTCGTGGTGCCGATCACCGGGCCGCGCTCGGCGGCACCGGGTGCGCCCCAACGGATCGTCGGGGTATCCGCCGCGCCACTGTGCGAGGTCAGCCGGATGTGCCGGGATGCCGCCCTGGCCGGTGTGGGCGGGGTGGCGGGATCCGTGCCGGTGACCGTCTCATCGCTGCCCATGCCGCCGCTCCTTCCCCCGCGCGCCCGCCCGAGGTGCGACTTCCAGTCAACTCCGAAACGGGCGGGTGCGCAGGGGGAGCGTCAGGCCGTGACCGAGGTGAAATAGTGCGCCTCGGCGAGATCGTCGAGGAGTCCCGGTCGGGTGGGCTGCCAGCCGAACCGCTGCCGGGTCAGCGTGCTCGTAGCGCTCGCCTCCATCGAGAAGAAGGTGCCGATCCAGCCGAAGTGGGAGAACGCGTCGTCGGCGGGGATTGACGCGGTCGGCAGGCCGAGACCCCGGCCGATCGCCTCGGCGAGGGTGCGCACCGCGATGCCGTCGTCGCCGATCGCCTGGACCCTGGCCCCGGCGGGCGCCTGCTCGAGCGCCAGCCGGAACAGCCGCGCCGCATCCAGCCGATGCACAGCCGACCAGCGGTTGGAGCCCTCGCCCGGATACGCCGCCACCCCTTTCTCCTGCGCGATCGAGATCAGCCGCGGCACGAAACCCTTGTCGCCCGCACCGTGCACCGAGGGCGGCAGTCGCACGACGGACACCCGGACGCCGTTGGAGACGAGCGCCTGGGCGGCCAGTTCGGACTGGCGGAGCGCCCCGGGAGGGGGAGCGTCGTCTTCGGTGGCGTCGGGGAATCCGGCGAGTCCGGAGGTGACGACGAGCGGCCTGTCGGTGCCGGCGAGTGCCCCGCCGAGGGTCTCGATCGCACGCTTGTCGGTCTCGCCTGCCGCGACGTAATCGGTGAAATCGTGCACGAACGCCAGGTGGACGACGCCGTCGGCCGCCGCCGCGCCCGCCCGCAGGCTGTCGAGATCGGTGAGATCACCGCGATGGACGTCGGCGCCCGCCGCGGTCAGTGCCCGGGCTGATGCATCGGACCGGGCCAGACCGGTGACCTGATGGCCGGCGGCGATCAGTTCGGGGACGACGGCCGAGCCGACGAAACCCGACGCGCCGGTGACGAATACCCGCATAGGAACCTCCTGTTGGATGGGCCGCATCATTCTGATGTCAGCACCTGTCATCGCCGTAACGTCGATGACAGTCACTGTCATTCCCGTAGGATCGGCCGATGAGTCGCTGGGAGCCGGATGCGCGCGGCCGGCTGGAACGGGTCGCCCTCGAGCTGTACGGCGAACGTGGCTTCGACCAGACGACGGTGGCCGAGATCGCCCAGCGGGCCGGGCTCACCGAGCGCACCTATTTCCGGTATTTCGCCGACAAGCGCGAGGTGCTGTTCGGGGGTGAGGGCGTGCTGCACGACGTCTTCGTCACCGCCGTCACGGCCGCTCCGCGCGATGCGGGGCCCATCGACGCGATCGAGGCGGGTCTGGACGCCGTGGCGCAGATGTTCGCGGGGCGTCACGACCACGCGCGCAGACGCCAGGCCGTCATCGACGCCAACACCGCACTGCGGGAACGCGAACTGATCAAGCTGGCCTCGCTGTCCGCCGCCATCGCCGCCGCCCTGCGCGGGCGGGGCGTCGCCGAACCGGCCGCCGGCCTGGCCGCCGAGGCGGGCATCGCGGTGTTCAAGGTGGCCTTCGAACGTTGGCTGGCCGGCTCCACCGAACCCGACCTCGGCGCATTGATGCGGGCCGCCATCGAGGAGTTGCGCAGTCTGGTCACCGCGGACTGACGCACCGACCGGCGTCGGCCTGGCCGGGCGGTTACAACGGAGGGATGACCGCGAAGCGCCGCGCACCCGTCGCGTGCCGCCTCGCCGTGGCGGCGGTGCTGGCGGTGTCCTGTGCGCCGTCCGCACCGGAGTCCGCGGCCCCGTCCCCGCAGGAGCCGGCATCCTCGACCACGACATCGACCACGACATCGACCACGACGCAACCGCGGCCCGCGTCCGTGCATCCGGTCACCGCGGCCCAGTTGGGTGCCACCTGGCGGCCCGGCTGCCCGGTTCCGCCCGAGCGGTTGCGGCGTATCGACCTGGACTACCGCGGCTTCGACGGACGGGACCACCGCGGATCGATCGTCATGCACGAAGACCTTGTGCCCGAGGTGATTTCGGTGTTCGACCGGCTGCACCGGATGCGCTACCCGATCGCGGTGATGCGCACCGTCGACCATTACCCCGGCGCCGAGGACGAACTGTCGATGGCCGACAACAACACCTCGGGCTTCAACTGCCGGGGCATCCCCGGTTCACCGAACTGGTCGCTGCACGCCCACGGCCGGGCCGTCGACCTCAACCCGCTGCTCAATCCCTACCTCGACGGGCGCGGCACCGTACAACCCGCCAACGGCGTGCCCTATCTGGACCGCACCCGCACCGATCCGGGCCTGCTGCACCCCGGTGACCCCGCGGTCCTGGCCTTCACCGACCACGGCTGGCGCTGGGGCGGCGCCTGGCGCTCACCCATCGACCTTCAGCATTTCGAGATGCGCTGACGCTCAGCGCGTCATCGTGGTGGCCCGGCCCACCCGCGACAGCTTCTCCGGATTGCGCACGTAGTACATCCCAGTGACCAGGCCGCCGTCGATCCGCACCGCGAGCACCCCGTCGACCTCGCCGTCGATGCGGGTGAGCAGGGCCGGATGTCCGTTGACCTCGATCAGTTCGACCGACATGTCGGCGGCGAACCTGCGCAATCCGGTGCCGAACACCCTGGCCACCCGCTCGGCGCCGACGATGGGCCGCGGGAACGCCTGTTTGACCCCGCCGCCGTCGCCGATGGCGACGACATCGGGCGCGAGGATGTCCAACAGCCCCTGCAGGTCACCGGTCTCGATGGCCCGGCGGAACGCTTCGAGGGCGTTGCGGGTGGCGTCGGCCGAGACGATCTCGCGCGGGCGCCGGGCCGCGACATGCTGGCGGGCGCGGTGGGCGATCTGGCGCACGGCGGCCGGGGTCTTGCCGATCGCCTCGGCGATCTCGGCGTAGCCGACGTCGAAGACGTCGTGCAGCACGAACACCGCGCGTTCGGTGGGCACCAGCGTCTCCAGCACCAGCATCATGGCCATCGACACGCTCTCGGCGAGCGCGACGTCCTCGGCCACATCGGGCGTGGTGAGCAGCGGTTCGGGCAACCACGACCCGAAGTAGGACTCCTTGCGCCTACCGAGCGTGCGCAGCCGGCCCAACGCCTGCCGGGCCGCGATCCGCACCAGGTACGCGCGGGGATCGCAAACCGTGTCCAGATCCACGTCCACCCAGCGCAACCAGGTCTCCTGTAGCACATCCTCGGCGTCGGCGGCCGAGCCGAGCAGCTCGTAGGCAACCGTGAACAGCAGGCTGCGGTGGGTGATGAAGGCTTCGGTGGCCTGGCCGGGGCGGGTTTCGGCGGTCATGCGTGGCTGGCTCCTGTCCTGGACGGTCGACCGGTCACCCACAAGACACCGGCCGACGTCGATTTGTGACACCGATGCGGTGGCGGGCAGGTCCGGGCGACGCGACCGGCGGCTGAAAGAGGTAGCCGACTACTCGCGTCCAACCCGCCCGAACACGCCAGGCTGACTGCATCGGCATGCTCCCCGGACATGCAATCACCCAGGCATCCATCACCGAAAGGGCCGCGATGACCGACACGACGCTCAACGTCGGCGAGATCTCGCCGAACGGAGACGGTGCCCCGGACCGGCCGGCACCCCGCCCGCTGATCCTGATCCGGGGCTTCGGCGGTGCCGACGTCGACGACGAGCGCGGCAACGCCTATCAGGGTTTCAACGACGGCACCGTCTACCCGACGAAACGCGGCGAGAACTTCATCTACGAGGGATTCCTGCTGCGGGCACTGAAATCCGCCCAGTACCCCTACACCGACGCCACCAACGTCATCGGGTACTACTCCGAGCCGGTCAAGGGCCCCGAGGATCCGGGGGACTTCCCCGACACCGAGGTCAGCGGCACCGTCGTGATCGACCCGCAGTCCGCGCGGCGTGTGCTCAGCGGCGGGACCGACGGCACGATCTGGATCTACCGCTACTACGACCTGTCGCCCCGGAAACTGGACCGCTACGGCGAGGGGCTGGCCACCCTGGTCGGCCTGATCCGCGGCGCCGCGCGGCGACACGGCGAGAGCTTCGACGGTGTCGACATCGTCGCGCACAGCATGGGCGGATTGGTGGTCCGCAGCGCCCTCGGCCGGCTGGACCGGGCCGAGAAGGGCTCGGCGGCGAGCCTGATCCACCGGATTGTCACGCTGGGGACCCCGCACCGCGGAATCGCGTTCCAGCGGTTCCCGAGCTGGCTGCTCAAGAACCTGCCCGGAATCGAGCATGCGGCCGACGAGCTGGCCGCATTCGATCCGACCGGCACCGAATTTCTCAGGGTGGCGGACTGGTTTCCACCCGAGCGCATCCTCACCGTGGTCGGCACGAACTACCGCAGCTACGGTTCGGCGGCGGCCTCGCTGGCCAACCGGATCTCCAGCCTCTTCGACGAGGGCAGCCTGCAGTACAACCGCAGCGACGGTCTGGTGAAACAGGCCTCCGCGCAATTACCCGGTGCCCCACGCACATTCATCCACAAATGCCACGGCGGGACCGACGGGCTGGTCACCTCACGCGAGTCCTACGAGATCGCCATGCGGTTCTTCCACGGGACGCACCGGGTGCGGCTGTGGCTCGACGATGCCCGGATCAGCCGCGGCGGAGACTGGTTCGGCCGCAGCGAGTTCTACTTCGGTGTGTCGATCAAACCACGTTTCGTCGATTTCGAACTGTTCCACCAGAGCGCCGAGGCCGAGAACTGCTACGGCCCGTTCGGCACCGACGACCTCACCGACGGCCCGCCCGATCTGGCCGGGGAGCTGAGCCGGCCGCTGGCGGAGTCCGGCGACCGCACCACGGGCTGGGCCGGGCCGGACCGGCTGATCTGGGAAGGCCGGATCGATGCGCGGATGAAGCCCGAGAACGCCGCCGCCGGACTGGTCTTCCGGCTCGACATCTATGTGGGGGAGCGGGACTCCCGCGGAATCGGCTTCTCCGACAACGTGGTGTTCCGCAAGCAGTACTACGTTCAGGCGTTCCCCGGCGACGACGTCGCGTTGTTCGTCCACACCGGTGAACAGTTCCTCTCCGCGGCGGATCCGGTCACCCCCGCCGAGCTCGGGCGACTGGCCAGGCCGGGGCCCACGGCAACCGTCCAGAAAGCCGATGCGGTGTCCGGTAGGGACGGCCAGTGGACCTTCGCCGTCGGTGGGTCCGGGTTCAATGCGCTGTTGCGGATCGCGATCGACCCCGACCGCGGCAACATCCGCAGTCCCGCCCAGCATCGCGGGGTAGCGCTACGGTCGGCTGTGTGAGGTGGATCGTCGACGGGATGAACGTCATCGGCAGCCGTCCGGACGGGTGGTGGCGGGACCGCATGCGGGCGATGGCGCGCCTGGTCGATCGGCTCGAGCACTGGTCGGCAGCGGGGGACCGGCGGGTGCTGGTGGTGTTCGAATCGCGGCCCTCACCGCCGATCGAATCGTCGGTGATCGAGATCGGACACGCCCCGCGAGCGGCCGCGAACTCGGCCGACGACGAGATCGTGCGTCTGGTGCTGGCCGATT
Organism: Mycobacterium sp. NPDC003449; assembly: GCF_053588415.1. Taxonomy (NCBI): domain Bacteria; kingdom Bacillati; phylum Actinomycetota; class Actinomycetes; order Mycobacteriales; family Mycobacteriaceae; genus Mycobacterium; species Mycobacterium sp. NPDC003449. The sequence continues at coordinate 4,123 of NZ_JBSFPX010000222.1, read as the reverse complement.
CGCGGCCCGCCGACATCACGGTGGTGACCTCCGACAGCACCCTGGCCGATCGGGTGCGCGGCGCGGGTGCGTCGGTGCAGCCCGCGGCGGGGTTCCGCGACCTGATCGACCCGGCCTGAGCCGGCGCTAACCGCGGTTCAGCCGGACGGATCGCACCGCGCCGTCGACGACGTACTGCCGCAGCGTTTTCCGGTCGAGTTTGCCGCTGGGCAATGTCGGTATCCGGTCGCTGGTGGTGACCGCCCACAGCGTCGGCACCTTGTAGGCGGACAGTCGCTCACGCGTGCGCTCGGAGATGGACGACACATCGGCCCGGGTCACCGGGACCAGGACCGCGCAGACCTCCTCACCGCGCCGAGGATCGTCGACCCCGACGACCACGCACTGCGCCACATCGGCGAACTCCTCGATGACGGCCTCGACCTCACGCGGGGACACATTCGCCCCGGCCGCCTTGATCAGTTCGGTGGTCCGTCCGACGTAGAACAGCCGTGGGTCGTCTTCTCGCCGGTAGACGCGGTCCCCGGTGTGGTACCAGCCGTCCTCGTCGAACGTCTCGCACCGCTCCCGCTTGTTGTAGCCCGCCATCACCCCGATGCCACGGACCAGGAGTTCGCCGGTGGTACCGGGCCCGACCGGGGCCCCGTCCTCGCCGACGATGCGCATCTCGGTGTAGGCGAATCCGCCCGCGGTCTCGGACATGGTGCGGTGCACCGGAAATCCGTCGGGCACATCGGTCATCGCGATGTCGAGGGGTCCGTCGCGCAGCATCGGGGCACTGCTCAGATCCCGGGTTCCGAAGGAGGGATGATCGCGCAGGCGCTGGGTGAACGCGGGCCAGCCGACGATCCCGGTGACCCGTTCACGCTCGGCCAGCTCGAGCGCGGTCCCGGCATCGAGTTTCGGCATGACCACCACGGTGACCGGTTCGTGCAGCGCCCCCACCACGGCGAGGAGCCCGCCGATCCAGAAGAACGGCATCGCGCACAGGATGGTGGGGTCCGCGGCGGACCCGCTGATCGCCCGCACGGCGGCCGGCCAGGTCGAGGTCTGCCGGACCAGCGTGCCGTGGGTGTGCAGCACACCCTTCGGGTCGGCGGTCGAACCGGAGGTGTGCACCATGACGGCGAGGTCGGCGGGGGAGACCTCGGCCTCCACCGCGGTGAGCAGCTCCCCGGATACGCCTGCGTCGGTTTCGTCGTCCCAGCGGGTGGCCCACGGACGGTCGGTGTCCCCGGCGATGGCGATGCGACGCAGGTACGGTGCGCCGGGTAGCCCGATCCGGCCCGAAAGTTGACCGGCGAGCCCGGGCAGCGCCGCTTCGAAACGCTCCGCGACGTCGATGTTGAGGACCCGGTCGGGGGCGACCAGCAGCCCGATATCGGCCAGCCGCAACACCTTCGTGAGCTCGGCAGGCGCGTACATGGTGCTCAACGGGACGGCAACGGCGCCGATCCGCGATACCGCGAGCCACCAGACCAGCCAGTCGGCGCCGTTGGCGAAGAACAGTCCGACCCGGGTGCCCTTGCCCACACCCTCGCCCAACAGCCGGCGGGCCGCCCGGGCCGATCGCTGCTCGACGTCCTGGTAGGTGAGCCGTTGGCCGGGGGTGACCAGGTAGGTGGCCCGACCGAAGTCTCGGACGCTGCGCTGCAGAAGCGCGGGAACGGTCAGCGGTGCCGACGGGGAGGAAGTCACCGCCCCATTTTGGCTGACCCGAAACCGGTCCGGGCCGGCTACTCGATGAGGTCGGCTCCCGCGGGGCCGAACAGGTAGAGATGCTCGAGGACCGGCCCGGGCTCGCCCGACCAGTCCATGGCGGCGAGCTGGGCGCGGCTGCGCCTGCCGGTCCGCCAGCGCAGCGACTCGAATCGCGATGTGGAGAGCCGGATCTCGGCTTCGCCGTCCGGCCCGCAATGGAACTCGGCGTCCTCGACCGTCACCGCGACGGGCACCGGGGTGCGGAGGTTCGCCAGCAGCTGTCCCGCGACGGCGTGGGCCGCGGCGGAGTCGCGGGCGCCGGGCCGGTGCAGGGCGCCGCGGATGTCGTGCTCGTGGACCACGATGTCGCCGATCGGTGGGGTGAGTCCGTCGGTCCGCGCCAGCCGGTCCAGTTGCGCCGCGGCGACGTTCCATGCGGCCAGGAGCTCGGCTGGGTCGAAGGGCTCGAAGCGGGCGACCTGCGCGGCCGTCGCGTCGTCGGTGGGCGCGCCGCTGAGCCGGCCTGCGGCCCAGTCCTCGGCGACCGCGGTGAGGTGGGCGACCAGGTCGCGCACCGACCAGCCGGGGCAGGCCGCGACCGCCCGGTTCCACAGCGGGCCGCCGGTTCCCAGCAGCGCCTGAATCCGTTCCCTGGTGTCGTGATAGAGCCGGGCCGCCGCCACCGCGTCAATGTCGGCCACACGAATCACATCCTCCGGAAACACGCGGCGGCCGTGGGTCGTCGGGGTCGTCGGGATCGGGGTCGCCGAACCACCGGGACGGCTCGTGCCCGGCGTAGGTGTCGTGCCAGGACCACCATTCGTACGGTTCGCTCTGCGGGTAGCCCTGCGGTGAATCCTCCCAGGTCTCCTGGCGCCCCAGTGCGGTCATGTCGAGGAAGTTCCAGGTGTTGACGAAGGCCTCGTCGCCGCGGTTGTTGATGAAGTAGGTGCGGAACACCCGGTCGCCGTCGCGGATGAATGCGTTGGTTCCGTGCCATCGGTCGACCCCGAAATCCACATCGAAGGTGCCGTCAGATCCGGGAATGATGGTGTACCACGGGTGGTTCCAGCCCATCCGGGCCTTCACCCGGTCGATATCGGCCTGCGGTCCGCGGGATGCGTAGACGAGTGTGGTGTCACGGGCGTTCAGGTGCGCGAGGTTGCCGATATGGTCGGCCATCAGCGAGCAGCCGACACAGCCGTGTTCCGGCCAGTCGTCGACGCCCGGGTCGAGGAACGCGCGGTAGACGATCAACTGGCGGCGCCCCTGGAACAGGTCGAGCAGGCTGACCTCGCCGTCCGGCCCGTCGAACGCGTAGCGCTTGGTCACCGGCGTCCAGGGCATGCGCCTGCGCTGCGCGGCCAGCGCGTCCCTGGCGCGGGTCAACTCCTTCTCTCGGACCAGCATGTCGCGCAGCGCGGTGTCCCACTCCTGTGCGGACACGATCGGCGGGATCGTCATGTTTTCTCGCTCCTCCAGGGAATCCAGACGTTAAACAATCTTGTTGAATAACGCGTCTTCAGCACACCACGGTCCGCGGCTATAGTCAACAAGGTGGTTGAAGATCAGATCCTGGATCGCGCCTACGCCGCGCTCGCCGACCCCACCCGGCGCCGGCTGCTGGAGGCCCTGCGCCACGGCGACGCCCGCATCACCGATCTGGCGGCGCCGCTGCCGATGACGTTCGCCGGGGTGTCACGTCACGTCGGCGTGCTGGAGTCGGCAGGCCTGGTGCGACGCGAGGTGCGCGGCCGCGAACACTGGCTGTCGCTTCAGCCCGACGGGTTGTCGATGGCCCAGCGGTGGATCAACCAGCAGACCGAGTTCTGGTCGGTGCGTGCCGATGCGCTCGCCGAGCGGCTCCGCCGGAAGGGGCGCAACCGATGAGCGACCACCCCACCGTGCGGGTGCAGCGCGTCATGCCGGCCACCCCCGATGTCGTCTTCGACGAATGGCTCGATGCGGAGACCATGGCGGACTGGATGTGCCCGCGCCCGGTCCGCTGTGTGGCGATCACCATCGAGCCCCACGTCGGGGGGAGGGTGCGCTTCGACGTCGACGATTCGGGCACCAGCGTCCTGATCACCGGACAGTTCCTGGCCATCGACCGGCCCCGCGCGTTGCGCTTCACCTGGAGCAACTCGGACTGGCCGGACCCCACGCTGGTCAGTGTGGTCAACGTCGAATTCGCCCCGGCCGGGGACGGCGAGACGCTGATGTCGATCGAGCATTCGCTGATTCCACCGGAGGAGTTCGACGGCTTCCACCACGGCTGGACGCTGACCTTCGAGCAACTCGCCGCGGTGCTGCAGCGGTCCCCACGCAGGTAGGCGACCGGGTGAGGGTGCCGACCTAGACTGCGGTCATGTTGCGTCCTGAAAGTTGGACTGGACTAGCGGGTGTGAGTCCCGTCCCGGTA
>NZ_JBSFPX010000221.1:0-10618 GCF_053588415.1 Mycobacterium sp. NPDC003449 | reverse complement strand
CATGTACTCGATGGAGTCGGCAATGAGATCCCGTGACGGTAAGGAGTACAACATCCCGTTGTGCCCCATAGCGATACCGTCATCGACGGCGATGGTGTTGAATTCGCGAGGGATGCCACCGGCCGCACTGATCGCGGCGCCGACGACCCGGCCGACTGGCTGAAGGTGCGTATGACCGGGCACGAACTCAGCGAAGCTGTTCGCTACCGCAATGATCGGCTTCCCGAAGTCTTCGGCTGCCACGCCCGCCGCTCTCAGCAACGCCCGCGCACCGGCCATGTTACGACCGTGTGTGACAGTCCTCGAGCGCAGCGGAATGGATGAAGATGCCATCCGAACATCGTCGGTATAACCCGTGACCCAGAGAAGACTCCGCTACTACTAGTAGTGAGAGCACTAGTATTTCAGATGTGCTCAACCAGGAGGACCCCCGCGCCGAACTCGGCTCGTTTCTGCGATCCAGCCGCGAGAATCTGTCCCGCGCCGACTTCGGATTGCCGCCGGCTGGCCGCGGCCGCACGGTGGGCCTGCGTCGCGAGGAGGTGGCTTATCTGTCAGGAGTCAGTGTGACCTGGTACACCTGGCTCGAACAGGGCCGCGAAATCAACCCGTCTCGACAAGTCCTCGACGCCGTCAGTCGCACCCTGAGCCTCGACACCGCCCAGCACCGATACGTCCTGGCACTTGCCGGCTTTACCCCGGTGGCCGCACCCTCGCCCACGGACGTGGCCGATGCTCCCCCACATGTGCAGCGACTCCTGGACGCGATCGGCGACAACCCCGCCTACGCGCTTACGGCCGAATGGGGCATCGCCGGTTGGAACACCGCCTACCAGCGCCTGTATCCCGCTGTAGCGACCACCCCGCCGCAGGAGCGCAACCTTTTATGGCTGGTCTTCACCGATCCGTCGGTGCGAAATCTGCTCGCCGATTGGCGGGACACCAGCTCGCGTTTCCTGGCCGAATTTCGCGCCGAAGTCGGCCCGCGGTTGAGCAACCCCGGCATCTTCGAGTTGGTGAACCGAATCGCCGGCGCCAGTGACGAGTTCCGTGACGGCTGGAAACGCCACGACATCTGCGGCTTCGAGTCACGCGAGCGGGTGTTTCACCATCCGGAGTTCGGCACCGTGCGGTATGAGCACCACCAGCTACGACCGTCGGATCAACCGGAGTTGCAACTTGTCGTCTACACACCAGCCGAGCCAGGCCAGTAGCGTCGAGGAAACTCGGCTTTACCTCTCGCGTAGTCGCACGTGACCGGGACCGAGATCGGCCACCGCCGCGACACCGATCAGGCTCATGGCGCGGCTCAGCTCGTCGGTCAGCAGGTTCAGCACGGCCGCCACTCCTCGCTGCCCGCCGACCATGAGGCCGTACAGATAGGCGCGGCCGATCATCACGGCCCTGGCGCCGAGCCCGAGCGCGGCCGCGATATCGCCACCGCAGCGAATCCCCGAGTCGAGGTACACCTCCGCCTTGTCGCCCACCGTACCCACCACCGCGGCGAGCAGTTCCAACGGCGCCGGCGCCCGGTCGAGCTGGCGGCCACCATGGTTGGAGAGCACCACGGCGTCGGCACCCGCATCCACGGCCGCGACCGCATCGCCCACCGACAGCAGACCCTTGGCGATCACCGGCCCCGGCCAGCGTTCCTTGAGCCAGGTGATGTCGGTGGGCCGGATCGCCTGCTCGCGCAGCTCATTCGACATCCCCCACCGCGCGTACTTCGACCCTTCAGGGAAGGTGGCGAAGCGCAGCGGCTCGGTGCTGAGGATGTTGGCCACCCAGCCGGGATGCCGCGCCAGCCCGGCCATGGTCCTGGCGGTGAGCTGCGGGGGGATCGCGAAACCGTTGCGCTTGTCCATCCGCTTGAAACCCGAGATGGACGTGTCCACGGTCAGCACCAGGGCCTCGTATCCACACTCGGCCGCCTCGGCGAGGTGGGCCTCGCTGACCGACCGGTCCTTCATCAGATAGACCTGGAACCAGTTCCGCCCACCCGGCGCGGCCGCCGCCGTCTCACCGATCGAGGTCGTGGCGTAGGTCGAGAGCGTGTACGGCACCCCCGCCGCCGCGGCCGCCGCGGCCACGGCCCGCTCCCCACTGTGGTGGCTGAGGCGGGTGTAGCCGGTGGGCGCCATGATGATCGGCGCCGCCGCGGGCCGCCCCAGCAGCGTCGTCGACACATCGGGCGCGGTCACCGCACCGAATGCGGTGGGCCGGAACTCGACCCGCTCGAAGGCCTCGCGGTTGCGGGCCATGGCGATCTCCCCGTCGGAGCCGCCGTACACGTAGTCCCACACCGCGGGTGGAACCCGCCGCCTGGCCAGCCGTTCGAGATCGTCCACGCTCAGGCACCGGGCCAGCCTGCGCCCGACCGGCGTCCGGGGCAGCGGCCGGGTCTTGAGGAAAGGCTCCAGATCACGCCACCGGGGCACCTGACGACGAACCTGTGGACGCGGCGCGGACGTTGACAGGGTCGACCCCTTCCACCGGCTTATGTAATGACTTTCAAACACATCATATAAGTAGGCGTCGGGTCACGACCGCACGCGGGTGAACCGGTGCAGCAACCAGGCCGCCGGGACGGTGAACACCATGGTGAGCCCGAACAGGTTGACGATCGAGCCGGTGTAGACCGGATCGCGCAGCAGCTCCACCATCACCAGTTCCATGATCATCAGGTGGATGAGGAAGATCTCGTAGGAGATCTCGCCGAGGAACACCATCGGCCGGCTGGCCAGGAATCGGGTGTACCAGCCCCGGTCACCGAGCGCGGCCGGCGCCACCAGCAGGGCCGCGATCAGCGCGTAGAACCCGGTCTTGAACAGCGCCTCACTCAGCCCGGCCGGCGAGGTGGTGGGCTCACCCGCGATCGGCGTGGACGCGATCAGGTAGCTGACCACCGCCAACGGCACACACACCATGGCGTACCCGCGCACCCGCATCTGCTGCAGCACCGCCAGCGCCATACCGGCGACGAACCAGGCCAGATAGGTCGGCAACCACAGCGGGGCGCCATCGGGCAGCACCGTGGTGTCGTGCACGGCCGTCAGCCACACCGGGGACACCGCGGCGGTCAGCGCCAGCCCGCCCAGCAGCAGCCACGGCCGCCACCGCCGCCGGCACAGCACCACCAACAGCAGATACGCCAGTAGCGGCAGCGCCACGTAGAACGCCGCCTCCACGGCCAGGCTCCACATCTGGGTCAACCCCTGGTGCAGGAACGAGAACAGATAGTGGTCGGTGTAGATCTGGGTCAGCGTCAGGTTGCGGAACAGCCCCTCCCAGGTGTGCCCGGGATTCGGCCCGGCCGTACGGAAGTGGTAGAGCAGGTAGGCCGCCAGGACCGTGACGACATATGCGGGCATGATGCGCCGCACCCGGTGCCACGCGTAGCGACGCACCGACGGCGGGGCGGATTGCGTCGCAACCACTGGATCTGATGCGCGGCTCGCCGCGGCTACCCACGGCCGGAACAACAGAAACCCGCTGAGCACGAAAAAGATCGGCACACCGATCTCGGCGCGGGAGAGCACGAGACCGTAATAACCCTGCGGGTACTTGCCGGTGGTGTAAGCCGCGTGGGTCACCACCACCAGCAGCGCGGCCACCGCACGGATACCGGTGAGCGAGGCGACGCGACGCGATGCCGGGACCGATGCGTCCACCGATTCGAGACCACCCTGCCCCACCGACCGCTTGGCGCTGCGCGACAGGGTCACTTGGCCTTGTGGCGGGGCTTGCCCGAGCCCCCCGGTCGGTCTCGGTGCTCCGGACGGTCGCGACGCGCACCGCGGTCCGGCTGCAGGTTGATCAGCACACCCGAGATCCGGGTGTGCTCCAGCGCTTTGAGTGTCTTGTTGGACAACTTCTCCGGCAGCTCGACCAGCGAGTGGTCCAGCCGGATCGTGATGTGGCCGAACTCGTTGCGGTGCAGCCCGCCCTCGTTAGCGATCGCGCCCACGATGTGACCGGGGCCGACCTTGTGCCGCTTGCCGACCGCGATCCGGTAGGTGGCCAGACCCTCGCGCGGCGGACGCTCCTTGCGCGGCCGCGCGCCACGGTCGTCGTCGCGGCGGTCGCGGCGCTTTTCCGGCGGCGGCTCGACCATGAGGAACTCGTCACCCTTGCGCGACTGCAGCGCCAGCGCGGCCGCGATATCTGCCAGCGGCACATCGTTCTCGCGCTCGTAGTCCTCGATCAGGCGACGGAACAGTTCGATGCTGGGTGAGTTGAGCGATTCGGAGATCGAATCCCGGAACTTCGCCACCCGCTGGGCATTGACGTCGTCGACACTGGGCAGGTCCGCCTCGATCAGCTTGGACCGGGTCGCCTTCTCGATCGACTTGAGCAGGTGGCGTTCGCGTGGTGTGACGAACAGCAGCGCGTTGCCCGACCGGCCGGCCCGCCCGGTGCGGCCGATGCGGTGCACATAGGACTCGGTGTCGTGCGGAATGTCGTAGTTCACCACATGCGAGATCCGCTCCACGTCGAGACCGCGGGCCGCGACATCGGTGGCGATCAGGACGTCGACGGTGCCATCCTTCAAAGCGGCGATGGTGCGCTCCCGCTGCGCCTGCGGGATGTCGCCGTTGATCGCGGCCGCGGCGAACCCCCGCGCCTTGAGGCGCTCGGCCACCTCCTCGGTGGCCTGCTTGGTGCGGACGAACACGATCATCGCGTCGCCCTGTTCGACCTCAAGCACCCTGGTCAGCGCATCCATCTTGCGCGGCCCGGCCACCTGGATGAAACGCTGCGAGATGTTCTCGGCGGTCTGCGTTTTCGCCTTGACCGTGACCTCGACCGGATCGTGCAGGTACTTGGTGGTGATCTTGCGGATCGCGGGCGGCATGGTCGCCGAGAACAGCGCCACCTGCTTGTACTCGGGGGTGTCGGCGAGGATCCGCTCGACCTCCTCGGCAAAGCCCATGGTGAGCATCTCGTCGGCCTCATCCAGCACCAGATAGTCGAGGTCCGACAGGTCCAGCGTCCCCTTTTCCAGGTGGTCGATGACGCGGCCGGGGGTTCCGACCACCACCTGGGCGCCGCGCCTGAGCCCGGCCAGCTGGGGGCCGTAGGACGAGCCGCCGTAGATCGCCAGCACGTTGACCGTGGGCAGGTGCGCGCCGTAGCGGCCGAACGCCTCGGCGACCTGCAGCGCCAGCTCACGCGTCGGCGCCAGGACCAAGGCCTGGGTCTTGCGGCTCTCGGTGTCGATCTTGGACAGGATCGGAATGGCGAAGGCCGCGGTCTTACCGGTGCCGGTCTGCGCGAGCCCGACCACGTCGGAGCCGGCCAGCATCGCCGGAATCGTGGCCGCCTGGATCGCCGAGGGCGACTCGTATCCGACGTCGGTGACGGCCTGCAGCACCGCGGGGTGGATCTGCAGGTCGGCGAACGTCGGATCGGAATTCGCCGGATCCGAGTTGGTGTCCGGGCTCGGATCCGGATATGGCGAGGTCATCGAATCAAGAGTCTAGTGCCAATCGGACACTCATCCCGCCGCGCGCCTGCCCGGACAGCCAGCCCGATCACGGTAGGTTGCCCAGTTGTGAAGCACGCCCTCGTCATCTCGGTGGCCGTGGTCACGCTCGCCGGCTGCGGGTCGGGCGACTCGACCGTCTCCAAGACCCCTGAGGCCACCGCGAATCCGGCGACCACCGCCGCACCGAATCCGTCCAAGCCGCTCGCGGCACCACCGCCGAACGCCGAAGCCGACCCGTGCGCGGTCAACCTGGCGGCACCCGAGATCGCCAAGTCGGTCTCCTCGCTGCCCCGCGACCCGCGCAGCAACCAGGCCTGGAGCCCCGAGCCGGTGGCGGGCAACTACAACAAATGCGCACCGCTCTCGGTGGTCATCGTGCGGGCCAACACCAATGCCGAGCACCCCAACACCAGGGCCGTCATGTTCCACCTGGGCAAGTTCATCCCGACCGGGGTGCCCGACACCTACGGCTTCAACGGCATCGACAAGACCACCACCACGGGCGACACCGTGGCCCTGCAGTATTCCGGCGGGTTCCACGGGCTGGCCAGCATCGTGAAATTCCGGTGGAACGGCAGCGGGGTCGAGCTCATGGGCAACGTCGGCTGAGCCGGCCGCGAGAGTGAAGGCAGGGTCGCTCAGACCGCCGCTTTACAGCCATGGCTTCACTTTCACGAGAAACTCGGCTGGCCCTGTGGATAACTCCCGAATTGCACCAGCACGGGCCCGCCCACTGTCGGGACATCCGCTGACGATCACTGCATGCGGACGATATTCGTGGGCAGCGAAGCCGTGGCCCGGGGCGAACTGACCAGGGGGCGGTTGCGGTCGGCGTACCGACCGATGTTTCCCGACATCTACCAAGCGCGGACGGCCCAGCCGTCGTTGTACGCGAGCACCGCCGGCGCGTGGCTGTGGTCGGGGCGGCAGGCGGTGGTCACGGGCCGGGCCGCGGCCGCGCTGCACGGCGCCCAGTATGTCGACGCGGACTCCCCGATCGAACTCGTGTGGCAGAACAACCGCCCGCCGCGCGGCATCGTCACGCACCGTAGCCGGATCGGCGACGACGAGGTCATCCGCATCGATGGAATGTCGGTCGCCTCCGTCGAGCGAACCGCATTGGACCTCGGCAGGTATCTGCCCCGCGGGCAGGCGGTCAGGCATCTCGACGCGCTGGCCCGGGCCACCGGCCTGACCGATGACCAGGTCGGCCCGCTCGCCGAGCGCTACCGGAGCTCCCGCGGTGTCCGACGCGCACGGCAGGCACTCGCACTGATGGACCCCGGCGCCCAATCGCCGCGGGAGACCTGGCTGCGCCTGCTGGTGATGGATGCCGGGTATCCGCGGCCACTGACCCAGATCCCGGTGTTCGAGCCCGACGGCTTCCCGTTCGCCTACCTCGACATGGGCTGGGAGCACCTGATGATCGGCCTGGAGTACGACGGGAAACAGCATCAAACCGATCGGGCCCGCTATGTGTGGGACGAGCGACGGCTGCGCCGCATCCAGAGTCGGGGATGGTTGCATGTCCGGGTCATCAAGGAGGACCGGCCCCGTGACATTCTCCAGCGGCTGCGCGAGGCGTGGGCACGCCGCGAGAGTGAAGGCAGGGTCGCTTAGCGGGCGCGTTCACAGCCATGGCTTCACTTTCGCGGGCACGACTCGTCGGTGCGCTCCCCTAGGCTGGCCACGTGTTCGTCACCGACGACGGGGTTGTCATCTACAGCGCGTCGGACCTCGCCGCGGCCGCCCGTTGCGAGTACGCCCTGCTGCGCTCGTTCGACGCGAAACTCGGCCGGGGCCCCGCCGTGTCGTCCGAGGACGAATTGCTGGCCCGCACCGCACAACTGGGCGGTGAACATGAGCAGCGCCACCTCGACGAGCTGCGGGCCGACGCCGGCGCGACGATCATCGGCAGGCCCGCCTATACCGTCGCCGGGCTGACCGCGGCCGCCGAGGCCACCCTGGCCGCGGCGCGGGACCGGGCACCGGTGATCTATCAGGCCGCGATGTTCGACGGCCGGTTCGCCGGCTTCGCCGATTTCCTGGTGCACTCCGACGCCCCGGACGGGCCGCGCTACATCCTGCGCGACACCAAGCTGTCGCGTTCGGTGAAGGTCGAGGCGCTGCTGCAGCTGGCCGCCTACAGCGACACGCTGGCCGCGGCGGGCGTCCCGGTGGCCCCCGAGGTCGAGCTGGTGCTCGGCGACGGCGCCGTCGCGACCTATCCGGTCGCCGAACTGCTCCCGGTGTACCGGCCGCGCCGCGCGGCGCTGCAACGGCTGCTCGACGACCACCTGGCCGCCGATGCACCGGTCAGCTGGGAGAACCCCGACATCCGGGCCTGTTTCCGCTGCCCGGAATGCGCCGTCCGGGTGCGCGAGCACGACGATCTGCTGCTCGTCGCCGGGATGCGGGTCAGCCAGCGGGCCCGGCTGATCGACGCGGGCATCACCACCGTGGACGCGCTGGCCGCGCACCGGGGCGGCGTGCCCGAGCTGTCCACCCGTGCCGTCGCGGCGCTGACCGCCCAGGCGCGGCTGCAGGTCGCCGACCGGGTCGACGGCAAGCCGCCATTCCAGGTACTCGATCCGCAGCCGCTGACGGTACTGCCCGACGCGGACCGGGGTGATCTGTTCTTCGACTTCGAGGGTGACCCGCTGTGGACCGTCGACGGCCGGGAGTGGGGCCTGGAGTACCTGTGGGGCGTCCTCACGATGAACGACGAGTTCACCCCGTACTGGGCGCATGACCGGGCCAGTGAACGCCAGGCGCTCGTCGACTTCCTCGCCATGGTGCGCAAGCGGCTGAAGCGCTACCCCAGCATGCACATCTACCACTACGCGGCCTATGAGAAGAGCACGCTGCTGCGGCTGGCGGGGCGCTACGGCGTCGGCGAGAACCAGGTCGACGACCTGCTCCGAAACGGGGTGCTCGTCGACCTGTACCCGTTGGTGCGCAAGAGCATTCGTGTCGGCACCGAGAGCTACAGCATCAAGTATCTCGAACCGCTCTACATGGGCAACGAACTGCGCAGCGGTGAGGTCACCACGGCCACCGACTCCATCACCCAGTACTCCAGGTACTGCGCGCTGCGCGAGCAGGGCAACGCCGCCGACGCGGAGGTGGTGCTCAAGGAGATCGAGGACTACAACCGCTACGACTGCCGGTCGACGCGCCGGCTGCGCGACTGGCTGGTGGCGCGCGCCATCGAATCCGAAGTGCCGCCGCGCGGTCCACAACTCGTGCGCGTCGAGAACGAGCCGGCCGTCGAGGTCTCCGACGATCTGGACCGCAAGCTGATGAAGTTCGCCGGCGACGGGGTCGCCGAACGCACGCCCGAGCAGACCGCCGTCGCGATGCTCGCCGCCGCCCGAGGTTTCCACAAACGCGAGGACAAGCCGTTCTGGTGGGCGCACTTCGACCGGGTCAACAATCCGGTCGACGAATGGGCCGACAACTCCGGCGTATTCATCGCCGAACGGGCCGAGATCGTCAACGACTGGCACCAGCCACCGAAGGCCCGCAAACCCCAACGGCACATCCTGCTCACCGGCGAGCTGGCCAACGGCGAACTCGCACACGATATGTACGCGCTCTACGATCCGCCCGCGCCGGCCGGTCTGGCCGACGATCCGGACCGCCGGGCGTTCGGATCGGTCGCGGTGCTCGAATGCGACGACCCCGACGTGCCAACTCAGGTCATGGTCTGCGAGCGGCAACCCAAGGACGGCGAGGTCTTCGACCGGCTTCCGTTCGCGCTGGCGCCCGGCCCGCCGATCAACACCCGCCCGCTGCAGGAATCCATCGAGGCCACAGCGTCATTGGTCGGCGCCGGGCTGCCCGGCCTGCCCGCCGATGCCGTGACCGACCTGCTGCTGCGCCGGCCGCCCCGCACCCGCGGCGGTGGCCCGCTGCCCCGGGGCGACCAGCCGGTCGCGGCGCTGATCACCGCGGCTCTGCTGGACCTGGATTCCTCCTACCTGGCGGTGCACGGCCCGCCCGGCACCGGCAAGACGTTCACCTCGGCGCAGGTGATCGCGCGCCTGGTCGCCGAGCACGGCTGGCGAGTCGGGGTGGTCGCGCAGTCGCACGCCGTCGTCGAGAACCTGCTCGACGGCGTCGTCGCGGCCGGAGCCGACCCGCACCGGGTCGGCAAGAAGAAGGGCCATCCCGATGCGGTGTGGGCTCAGGTGGCCGAGAAGGACTACCCGGCGTTCATCGCCGACGACGCGGGATGCGTGATCGGCGGCACCGCATGGGATTTCGCCAACCACACCAGGGTGCCCCGGCAGAGCCTCGACCTACTGGTGGTGGAGGAGGCCGGGCAATTCAACCTGGCCAACACCATCGCGGTGGCCTCGGCGGCGCGCAACCTGCTGCTGCTCGGCGACCCCCAGCAGCTCCCGCAGGTCAGCCAGGGCACCCACCCCGAACCGGTCGACGAGTCCGCACTGGGGTGGCTGGTGGACGGGCACCACACGCTGCCGCCGGACCGCGGCTACTTTCTCGACGTCTCCTACCGGATGCATCCCGCGGTGTGCGGGCCGGTGTCGCGGCTGTCCTACGACGGCCGGCTGCACTCGCACGAGGCGGTCAGCGCAGCGCGGCGCCTGGACGGGGTCACACCGGGACTGCGGGTGCACACGGTGGCACACCTGGGCAATTCGACCGACAGCCCCGAGGAGGCCGACGCGATCGTCGCCGAGATCACCGGGCTGCTCGGCACCCCGTGGACCGACGAGGGCGGCACGGTGCCGCTCGACCAGCAGCACATCCTGGTGGTGACGCCCTACAACGCCCAGGTGGTGCTGGTACGCAGGCGCCTGGAAGCCGCGGGCCTCACCGAGGTTCAGGTCGGCACGGTCGACAAGTTCCAGGGCCGCCAGGCCCCGGTGGTATTCGTATCCATGACGGCGTCGTCGATAGACGACGTCCCGCGCGGAATCGGCTTCCTGCTCAACCGGAATCGTCTGAACGTGGCGATCAGCCGGGCCAAGTACTCGGCGGTCATCGTGCGGTCGGAGCACCTGACCGACTACCTACCCGGCCAGCCCGACGGGCTGATCGACCTCGGCGCCTTCCTGGCGCTCACCGCGCCGTCTCAGTCGTCGCCGGGGCGGGAATGCC
>NZ_JBSFPX010000220.1:0-10621 GCF_053588415.1 Mycobacterium sp. NPDC003449 | reverse complement strand
ATGGTGTCGGCGTCCGGACCCCAGCGGTAGGCGATCAGTGGGGCGGTGAGCAGGTCCACGACCTTGATCCGGTCCCGGCGGGCGAGATGGGAATCGGGGCGGGTCACCGCGACGATCGCTGAAGTTCCGACTCGTATCGAGCGCATCGGCTCTTCTGGAGATGTGGAGATGACAAATCCGGCGTGCGCTACGCCGTCACGGACCTGACGGACAACCTCGTCGCTGTGCGCCACTCGACAGTGCACGTCGATCGCGTAGGGCGCCAGGACCGACAGGGTGAGAGGGAACAACAACGAGCCCAGACTTGCCGGCGCGGCGACCACCAGCCGTTCGCTGCGCGTGGACCCTACCTGTGCCACCGCTTCGTCGAGTATCCGCAGACACCGCTCCGCATAGTCGACGAAGCGTTCGCCCGCTGGGGTGAGACTGCTCCCCCTGGCGCCGCGTTTGAAGAGCTTCTTGCCCAACCGGCGCTCCAGGGCGGCCAGCCGTGCGCTGACGGAGGCGGCGCTGAGGTGCAGTTCCGCGGCTGCGCTCGAAAAACTCCCACACTTTGCGACGGCGACGGCGACCACCAAATCACCGCTTTCGACTGGTGGACCGTAAGACATAGGCAGAGCCTAACGCTAACGGCAGTCAGTTGGGGTCTACCGAGATGCTGTCGGGTCTCGCAAGGTAAAGCCATGTACAGCTCGACGAACCTCACCGGCCGTGCCGAGCACTCATCGGCAACCGTGTCGGTTGATGACGACAATCGGCTGAAGCGCGCTCTGGGAACACCGTCCCTCGCGCTCCTCACGTTCTCGAGCGTGATCGGCTCCGGATGGCTGCTCTCGCCTTATCGGCTGGCCAAGGCCGCGGGACCGGCCAGCATCATTGCCTGGGTGATCGGTGGCTTCGCAACGCTGCTCGTTTGCCTTGTCTTCATCGATCTGGCCTTCCGGCGACCGCTCTCCGGCGGCAATGTCCGCTGGCCCCGGATGTCCAGCGGCCCCATGGTGGGAGCCGCAGTGACATGGGCGGTGCTATTACAGGCGGTGTTCGCCGGACCGAGCGAGTCCACCGCGGTCGCTCAGTACGTCAGCCGTTGGATACCGGCGTTGGTCACCGGCGACGAAACACTGACGTGGTACGGGCGGCTGTTCGCCATCGTGCTGTTGGTGCTCTTCTCGGGTGCAAGTTTCTTCGGGGTTGTCTACCTCACCCGCGTCAACAACGTGATCACCACTCTCAAGCTGGTGATTCCCGCCCTCACCATTGTTTTATTGCTGGCGAGCGGGTTTGATACCGAAAACTATTCGGCAGGAGGCGGTTTCGCACCCTATGGGCTGTCGGCGGCCCTCACTGCAATCGTCGGGGGAGGTGTCGTCTACGCGTTCACCGGGGTGAACGGTGCGGCGGTGATGTCCGGCGAGGCACGCGACCCGCGAAAGTCGGTGCCGCGTGCGACCCTCATCGCGTGGGGCGGCTCCTTCGCCCTGTATCTGGCGCTCCAGGTCGTGATGATCTACACACCACCCAGCGGCCTACTGAATTCGGGATGGCACGGACTGAACCTGACTTCGCCCCTGGCTCAACTCGCCGGCCTACTCGGATTGGGTTGGCTCTCCACGCTTCTGATAGCCGACGCCGTCTTCTCTCCATCCGGGAGTATCCTCATGGGCCAGTCGATTAAGGCACGCTACACCTACGGCGCGGCCCAGAATGGGCTACTGCCAAAAGTTTTCACCGCTGTGAGCAGACGCTGGGGAGTTCCATGGCTGGCGCTGTCGCTGAACATGGTAGTCGGCGCGATTGTCATTGCCACCTTTGGCAGCTGGGGGTCGATCGTTAGTTCCATAAGCTTCTTCTACGGTCTCAGCTATGCGGCCGTATCGGTCGCGACAACGGTCCTGGCCGCAGTGGATGGGCCGGCCTGGCTTGGGCGGTGGAGTATCCCGGTGGGCGCCGCGTCATTCGTTCTGTCCGGTTTGATCCTCTATTGGTCGGGCTGGGACAAAGCGCGCGTTGCCGGTCCGTTGTTGTTGATCGGATTTGGGATCTACGCGTTTCGCCACTGGAGGTCGGGCAAGCGCGCCTCAGTCTCGGCCGCGCAGGGTTTGTGGCTTTTGGGCTGGGTCGTTGCAGTCGGAGTCATCTCTGCATTCGGGTCCTTCGGTGGCACCGACGCGATCCCCGCGCCATGGGACACCGTTCTAGCGGGTGCCGTCAGCATAGGTGCCTGGTTCATGGCGCAACGATCGGGCGTGGCGTATTACCGTGCGACACAAGCTCAGCGCACCGAGCCGGCCGTGCCGGCAGCAGTGTCGTCCTGAACAGCAAATTGCCAATGACAAAGAACTAGGAGCATGAAGGCATGACGCCCATTACGACAGCGTTCGACTGGAATCTGGAGCGTTCACGCTCCCGCGGCACCAAGCGGTGGTCCGTTTACGGTCCGGACGTGATCGATTTGACGGTGGCCGAAATGGATTTGCCGACTGCCGGGCCGATCGTCGACGCGGTAAGAGCCGCCGTCGACCGCGAGACATTCGGCTACCCGATCCCGCCACGCGGTTCCGGGCTGCTCGAAATCGCAGCTGGCTGGCTTGGCCGGCAACACGGACTGACCGTCGACCCCGCAGGGATCGCGATACTGCCCGAGTTGATGCGCGGGATCACCAACGCTTTAAATCTGTACACCCCGGCTGGGTCACCGGTCGTCGTTCCGACTCCCACTTACCGCAGTTTCTTTGGCGCCATCCAGAACGCCGGCCGGGCAATCGTGGAGACGCCCATGCTGTGTGGTGACGACGGGTACCGGCTTGACCTTGACGGCATCGACGCCGCGCTCGCCGCCGGCGCACGGGCTGTTCTACTCTGTCACCCGGCAAACCCGGTCGGACGGGTCTTCGGCGTCGACGAACTCACGGCCCTCGCCGACATCGTTGAACGGCACGACGCAGTGGTCATCAGCGACGAGATTCACGCCCCCTTGCGCTACGACGTCGACTTCGTGCCCTATGCCTCGATAGACGACCGCGCCCGCGACCATTCAGTCACGCTCTTCAGTGCCACCAAGGCATGGAACATCGCCGGCCTCCGGACCGGATTCATCGCCCTGACCAATCGGCGGCACCGCGAAGCGTGGGCGGCGTTGCCTGGGGCCGCCACCGGCGGGATCAGTCCCCTGGGAATGGTCGCCACCGCCGCGGCCTTTGAGCACGGTGAGCCGTGGTTGCGACAGGCATTGGAGTTTCTCGACGGGATGCGCAGGTCTCTGCACGACGTGTTCGGCGACGGCGGTTTGGCGCATATCTACACACCGCCGGAAGGCACTTATCTGGCGTGGCTGGATCTACGCTGTACCGGATTGGTCAATCCGGCGGCGCTGTTGCTCGACGAGTATCAAGTGGCGACCACACCCGGACCTGATCACGGACTGGCGGGCAAGGGATTCGTACGGCTCAACTTCGCGACCGAACCCGATGTGCTGCTCGAATCTGCCCGCCGGATCAATGACTTCGTGATGAAACACAGCTCCGACAGCGCCCGCTAACCGTCAGGACCGTTGTACCGGCAGATGACCAGGCTCTACCAACCGGCGCACACCACGACCACCACGTCCTGGGTGCGTGGCCAAGGGCAGCGCCGTCGAGGGATGGGGAGAACGACCGATGGGTTCAACGCGGATCGAACGTGATCTACTCGGCGACCGCGAGGTGCCCGAAGACGCGCTCTACGGTGTGCACACGTCGCGAGCGCTGGAGAACTTCACGATCAGTGGCATTCCGATCGGTCGTTACCCCGACTTTGTCCGTGCTCTGGCCAGTGTGAAATGCGCCGCCGCCGTGGCCAACCGTGAGTTGGGATTGTTGGACACGGATCGTTGTGAAGCCATCGTGCGAGCTTGCGAGGAGATTCGGGATGGCAGACACCACGATCAGTTCGTTGTCGACGTCATCCAGGGTGGCGCCGGGACATCGACGAACATGAACACCAACGAGGTGATCGCCAACCGAGGCTTGGAGATCCTGGGACATCGCCGCGGCCAGTACGCGCATTTGCATCCGCTCGAGCACGTCAACCTCTCGCAAAGTACGAACGACGTGTATCCCTCTGCGCTGAAGGTTGCGCTGCACTTCGCCGTGGCACGACTGAGGAATGCCATGACGGTGCTGGTGGATGTATTCGCCAGTAAAGCAACTGAATTCGCCCACGTGTTGAAGCTGGGCCGGACGCAACTGCAGGACGCGGTACCGATGACTCTTGGACAGGAGTTCGCAACCTTTGCCGTGATGGTCAGGGAGGACCACGCACGTCTGGGGGAGGCGCAGAACCTGATCCGCGAAATCAACCTGGGTGGCACCGCGATCGGTACGCGCCTCAACGCGCACCCCGACTACTCCGGAAGAGTGCGCCGAGAACTGCGACGGGTAACAGGTCTCGATCTGTCGACCGCGGCCGATCTCGTCGAGGCGACCCAGGATGTCGGCGCCTTCGTTCAACTGTCCGGCGTTGTCAAGCGCACCGCCGTGAAGCTGTCAAAGATCTGTAATGACTTGCGTCTGTTATCTTCTGGACCACGTGCTGGTCTCGGAGAGATCAGTTTGCCGCCCGTACAAGCTGGGTCCAGCATCATGCCTGGCAAGGTCAATCCGGTCATCCCCGAAGTAGTGAGCCAGATAGCCTTCGAGGTGGTCGGCAACGATGTCACGATCACGATGGCCGCGGAAGCCGGCCAGCTGCAGTTGAACGCTTTCGAGCCGGCGATCGCCCACAGACTGTTTGAGTCCGTGTCCCAACTGACCGCCGGATGTGAGGCTCTCTCGAAGCGCTGCATTCCCGGGATCCAGGCCAACGAGGAGCATTTGCGTGCGAACGTGGAAAACTCCATCGGATTGGCGACCGCTCTCAATCCGTTCATCGGATACGAAGCTGCCTCGCGCCTCGCTGCCGATGCGCTGATCGGGGGCCAATCAATTGGCGATCTGGCCGTCGCTCGTGGTCTTCTCAGCGCGGAACGACTTGCGGCGATTCTCAACCCCACAACCCTGGCATCTGTGAACCCGGCAGGGTGATTCGATGCGCTTTTGGACAAGGATGGTCTACGGAAAAGAGGGTGTCCGCTGACCCGCAGTGCGCGATCATTGCCATATTGACGGTCTAGAAGGAATGGTGAATGGCCGGCCCGGTCGGTGACCTTGCCGGCCGGTGCCATTCGTGCGGCAGTGACCTGCACCGACGGGCGCGATTCTGCGATATGTGCGGAACCGCCGTCGACGCGCAGGCGGTGACCAGCGAACATAAGCAGGTCACCGTGCTGTTCGCCGACGTCGTCGACTCGATGAGGCTCGCCGCCGCCGTCGACACCGAGCGGCTCCGAGAAATCATGAACGAGCTGTTCAACCGCGCCGCGGCGGTGGTGCAGCGCTACCGCGGCACCGTGGACAAGTTCACCGGCGATGGGTTGATGGCGTTGTTCGGTGCGCCCGCGGCGTTGGAGGATCACGCGCTGCGGGCCTGCATCGCGGCGCTGGAGATTCAGTCGGTGACCGACGCGCTGGCCGCCGAGGTGGCCCGCCGTGACGGCGTCGCCCTGCGACTTCGGGTCGGACTGAACTCCGGAGACGTCGTCGCCGGACAGATCGGGGCGGGCGGATACACCGCCGTCGGCCATCCGGTCGGTCTCGCGCAGCGGATGGAATCGGCGGCTCCGGCCGGAGGAGTCATGTGCTCGCTGTCCACCGCGCGGCTGGTCGAGGATGCCGCGCGGCTCGGCGTCGTCGAGCAGCTCACGGTCAAGGGGCTCGACCAACCGCTGTCCGGGCGCCGGCTCCTGTCGACCGAAACCGGCGGCCCGGTGCTGGGCCGCACTGAGGGCGCCCTGCTGGGCCGTGAGGTGGAGCTGAACCACTTGCGGGAGATTTTCGACTCGGGCCGCGGCGGTCCGGTCGGTCTGATCGGCGAGCCGGGGCTGGGCAAGACCCGGCTGGTCGGCGAGTTCGCCGCGGACACCGAACGCCGGGGTGCGACTGTGGTGGTGGCGCGCGGCGCGGCGCACGCCTCGGTCGTCGCCTTCCGCATGCTCTCGCTGCTATTGCGGGGAATGTTCCACGTGGACGGGCTCAGCCCGGCCGGTGCGCGGGAGCGCACCGTCGCGCAGTTCGGCGGACGCCTGCAGGTACCGTCGCCGGACGCGCGAGTGCTGTTCGAGGCCATGGGAATCGGCGACGCCGACGCAACCGGATCCGATAGCCGCGACGCCATCGCGGATCGACGCCGCCGGCTGGTCGAACTCATGGCCACCGCTGTCCGCGAGTGCGATGTGCCGACCGTCTTCGTGCTCGAGGATGTGCACTGGATCGACGCACCCAGCGATGAGGTGCTCGCAGATTTCGCGGCCGAGATCGACGATGTCGCCTCGGCCACGGTCGTGGCCACCTACCGGCCCGAATATCAGGGGGCGCTGCGGCGAAACCCCGGCCGGACCATCAGGCTGCGGCCACTGCCCGATTCGGTGGCGGTCCGCCTGCTGGGTCATCTGCTCGGGGACGACCCGTCACTGACCGGGCTGGCGGCCAGGATCGCCGATGTGGCGGCCGGAAACCCGTACTTCGTCGAGGAGATCGTCCGGGATCTCGCGGGCCGCGGCGTGTTGGTGGGCACCCGCGGTGGGTACCGGATGGTGGGCGACCTCGACCGGATCGCGGTGCCCGCGACGATCCAGGCCGTGCTGGCGGCACGGATCGACCGGCTGTCGGCGCCCGCGAAGCGGGTTTTGAACGCGGCCGCGGTGATCGGTGCCGAGTTCGATACCGACACGCTGCGGGTTCTGCAACCCGAAGTCGAAGTGGATCGACTGGCCGAACTGGTCTCGGCGGAGCTGATCGACCAGACGGAATTCGTTCCCCGGCAGCGGTACTGCTTCCATCATCCGTTGGTCTGTACGGTGGCCTACGAGTCCCAGCTGAGCCGTGACCGGGCACGTGCGCATGGTCGCCTCGCCGTCGCCATCGAGCACCGCGACCTCGAGGCGGCCGATGAGAACGCCGCGTTGATCGCCGCTCACCTCGAGGCGGCGGGCCAACCCGCGGCGGCCTACCGCTGGTATATGCGGGCCGGGCAATGGATTCGCCGCAGGGATATCCCCGCGGCACGTGAGCAGTGGGAACATGCCCAACGCCTGGCCGACGGGCTGCCCGATGACGAGCCAGGGGTGGCGGGCATGCGGGTCGCTCCCCGCACCCTGCTGGTTTCGACGTCGCTCTACGTCGGCAACAACGTCGACACGGCTCGGCGTTACCGTGAATTTCGGGATCTCGCATCGCGAACCGAGGATTCCAGGTGGCTCGGGATCGGAACCGCGGGGCAGCTCTGGGCTCTCACGGCCAACGGCGAGGCCATCGAGGAGGCCGCGGCGCTGGCATCGGAGCTGCACCGGATGGCCGAGGATGCGGGCTGGGATGACGAGGCCACCGGCATCGTCATCAACGCGGTCGCGTTCTCCAAGCTGGCCAGTTGCGAATTCGCCTCCGGGCTGAAGGCTCTCGACCTGCTGACGGTGGACCGGACGCCACCGGTCGAGCTGGCTCCGGCGCTGGCGCTGCGCGGTGTCCTCGAGTTGTGTCTCGGTGACGCCGAACCGGGCCGACGGCACCTGAATGAAGGCATCGAACTGGCCCGTGCGGCCATGCCGATGACGTTCACCCACACCGTCCTGTACTCGGGAGTCGTTGTGGCCCTGGGTTTATGTGATCCGGACGAGCTCATCGACGAGCTCCGTGACGCGGTGCGGGTCGCCCATTCGCTCGGCGAAGCCAGCGGTATCGTCTGCGTCGACTGGGCGCACGGTACCGCGGTACTCCGTTCGCGGAAAGGGTCCGACGAGGGCGCGACCGATGACCTCCGGCGGGCGCTGTCGTATATCGACCGCTACCACTCGATGACGTTCATCAGGCCCACGATCATCGCGGACCTGGCAACCGTTGCGGCCCTCACTGGTGACCGCGCACGCGCACTCGCGGATCTGCGGACCGGATTCGCGAGATATGCCGGCAAAGGTTCCAGGGTGTTCCTGGGGTGCCTCGGGGAGGCACTCGTCGAGATGCTGGTCGAGTCCGGACGCGAGGACGAGCTGGCCGAGGCACGGCGGATCACCGGGCAGTGGCCGCGGCTGCGGCCCGGGATCCCGGCGCTCGACATGTGGTGGCTGCGCTCGCAAGCCCTGCTGGCCCGGGCCGCGGACGATGAACCGGGCTACGCCGACTGGTCGGCTCGCTACCTGAAACTGTGCGAAAAGCTGTGCGCACGAGGCAGGCTCGATGCGGCCCGGCGGATGAGGTGACGATGGCGACGATTCTGGCCTACACCTCGCCCGCGCTCGGTCACCTGCTCCCGATGAGTGCACTGCTCGCCGAATTGTCGAGCCGGGGTCACCGGGTGAACGTGCGCACCCTGTCCTCCGGGGTGGATATCGCACGTCGGCTCGGTTTCGCCGCCGAACCGACGGACCCGCATATCGAGGCGATCGAGATCGACGATTGGAAGGCCGCCAACCCACGGGCCGCGCTGAAGCTCGGCGTTGCGGCCTTCGGCCGGCGAGCCGGGTACGAGATCGCCGACCTCGCCGGCGCGGTCCGCCAGGTCCGCCCGGACGCGCTGCTCGTCGATGTGAACTGTTGGGGTGCGCAATCGGCGGCCGAGGCGGGCGACATCCCATGGGCCACCTTCGCGCCGTACACCCTGCCGCTGCGGGCCGCCGGGGTCCCGCCGTTCGGGTTGGGCCTTCCGCCGAGGACCGGATGGTCCGGCCGGATACGCGATGCCGCGGTGCGGGCCGCGGTTGTCGGCACTCTGGAGAAGATCATGCTGCCGCCGATCAATCGGGTCCGGATGGAAGTTCAGGTCCCACAGGTGAATTCGATGGATGAGTTTCTCCGCCGGTCTCCGTTGATCCTGCTGGCCAGCGGCAAGCCGTTCCAGTACCCCGTCACCGAATGGGGCGATGCCGTCCAGATGATCGGGCCCTGCGTGCTGAACCCGGGGAGCAGTGGCAGACCGGACTGGCTGGACGCGATCGACCGCCCGGTCATCCTGGTCACGACGTCCTCGGAGCGGCAGGCCGACGCCGAACTCGTTCCGGTCGCCATCCGGGCCCTGGCCGACGAGCCGGTCCACGTGGTCGCGACGATGCCGGCCGGGCTGTCGCCGCAAGCCGAATCGACCGCTAATGTCACTGTGCACCAATTTGTTCCGCATGACGTCGTGCTCGACCGGGCGATCTGTGCCGTGACCCATGGCGGGATGGGGGCTACCCAGAAAGCGCTGGCGCGCGGCATCCCGGTGTGTGTGGTGCCCTACGGACGGGATCAGCTCGAGGTGGCCCGCAGGGTGGAGGTGGCGCGTTGTGGAACCCGACTGCCCGCCCGGCGGCTGACACCGGACCGATTGCGTGACAGCGTGCGCGAGGCGATGCGGATGGTTCCGGGGGCGCGCCGGGTCGCAGACGGGTTCGCCGCGACCGGCGGGGTGTCGCGCGGTGCCGACCTCGTCGAGCAGCGGGTGTTCGGCCTGACGCATTGACGCTACCCTGACGCACATGACCGAACCCCGCGACGTCGACGCCATGTTCACCGAAGTGCTGCGAACCGAGGACGACGCGCTGGTCGCCGCGCGGGAATCGACGCAGGCCGCGGGGATGCCCGCGATCGAGGTATCGGCACAACACGGAAAATTGTTGTCGTTGTTGGCCACCATCTCCGGTGCCCGCAACATATTGGAGATCGGCACCCTGGCCGGCTACAGCACCATCAACCTGGCCCGCGGCGCCGGGCCGGACGGCCGCGTCGTCACCTGCGAGTACGAGCCCCGCCACGCCGAGGTGGCCAGGACCAATCTGGAGCGGGCCGGGGTGGCCGACCGGGTGGAGATCATCGTCGGCGCGGCGCTGGACACCCTGCCCCGGCTGGCCGAGCGTGGCTGGGGCTCGTCGCAGACCTTCGATTTCGTTTTCATCGATGCCGACAAGGAGAACAACGTCGGCTATGTCGAGTGGGCCCTGAAATTGGCCCACCCCGGGTCGATCATCGTGGTGGACAACGTGACCCGGATGGGACGCGTGTTGAACCCGGCCGCCGACGACGCTCAGGCGCTGGCGGTCCGCGACATGCTGGAGATGATGGGCCGCGACGACCGCCTGGAGGCCGCGGCGATCCAGACCGTGGGCACCAAGAACTGGGACGGGTTCGCGGTCGCGCTTGTCAGGTGAGCCAGCGCATCACGAGCGTGCGCAAACTGCCGGCGTTTCACGGTGTGTCGGGCAACAGACCCGCGCGCTCGCGGTGCTCGGGCTTGGGCCACGGCTGCGGTTTCGGGCGCTGCCGCGGCAACTGCGGCCACCAGAACCACTTGCCGAGCAGCGCCGCGATCGACGGGGTCATGAAGGACCGGATGACCAGGGTGTCGAACAACAAACCGAGGCCGATCGTGGTGCCGACCTGACCGATGATGGCCAGCTCGCTGACCGCCATCGACATCATGGTGAACGCGAACACCAGCCCGGCCGCCGTCACTACCGAACCGCTGCCGCCCATGGCCCGGATCATGCCGGTGTTGAGCCCGGCGTGGATCTCCTCTTTCA
>NZ_JBSFPX010000219.1:0-10626 GCF_053588415.1 Mycobacterium sp. NPDC003449 | reverse complement strand
ATCGTCGGTGACGGCCACGGCATGGTCGGCGTCGGCTACGGCAAGGCCAAGGAAGTTCCGGCCGCCATCGCCAAGGGCGTCGAGGATGGGCGCGGAAACTCAGCGGTCGTCCGGGGCCGGCGTCGGCGCGTCCCAGGCCGACCAGGTGTAGCGCTGCTCGGGCACGGTGTCACTGCCCAGCATGAAGGCCCGGTGATAGCGACTCGCCCTGGCGATCGTGGCCATCCAGGTGGCCACCGTGCTGACCCGGTTGCCCACCCCGGTCAGGAAGGCGATGTGCACGAAACCCCATGCCAGCCAGCCGAAGAACCCGGCGACCCGAATCGGCCCGAGCTGTAATACGGCCTGCCCGCGGCTGATGTAGGCCGCCGAACCGAGGTCGCGGTAGCGGTACGGCTTGCGGGGTTTGCCCTTGAGCTGGCGGCGCACACAGGAAGCGACGTGCAGCCCGCCCTGCATGGCGTTCTCGGCCACCCCGGGCAGG
This sequence comes from Mycobacterium sp. NPDC003449, assembly GCF_053588415.1. Lineage (NCBI taxonomy): Bacteria > Bacillati > Actinomycetota > Actinomycetes > Mycobacteriales > Mycobacteriaceae > Mycobacterium > Mycobacterium sp. NPDC003449. Next base: position 10,142 of record NZ_JBSFPX010000219.1, on the reverse strand, counting down.
TTGTCGCGGCCCGCGAGATCACCGATCACGAAGACCTCGGGACGTCCGGGGACCGACAGGTCGGCGTCGACCGTGATCCGGCCCGCGCGATCGGTCGTGGCACCCAGCACCTCGGCGACGTGCCTGGCGAACGGCACCGCCTCGACCCCGGCGGTCCAGAACACGGTGCGCGCGGGATGCCGTTCCTGCGGGCCGCCGGCCTTCGGGGTGATGGTGACCCCTTCGCGGGCCACATCGGTGACGTGCACGCCCATCCGCAGTTCGACCCCCAGCCTGGTCAGGGTCCGGGTGGCCCGGTCGGCCAGATCGGGTGCGAAGCTCTTCAGCACCCGCTCCCCGCCGTCGAACAGCAGCACCCTGGCGTCCTCCGGCTCGATGCTGTGGAACTCGTTGGCCAGGGTCCGGGTCGCCATCTCGCGGATCTGCCCGGCCAGCTCCACCCCGGTCGGACCGCCGCCGGCCACGGCGAACGTCAGCCAGCCGTCGCGTTCGGGCCCGGGTTCCAGCGTCTCGGCGATCTCGAACGCGGTGAACAACCGCTGCCGGATGTTCAGTGCATCGTCGAGGGTCTTCATCCCGGGGGCCCACTGCGCGAAATGGTCATTGCCGAAATAGGACTGCTGCATACCCGCGGCGATGACGAGCACGTCGTAGCCCAACGCGAAGGTGGTCTCGTCGGGCCGGCGGGCGGTCAGTATCCGTGCGTCGGGATCGAGGTCGACCGCCTCGCCGAGCAGCGTGGTGACGTTGCGATGCCGGGCGAACTCCTCGCGCAACGGGCGGCTGATCTGGCCGATGCTCAAGGTTCCGGTCGCGCACTGATACAGCAGGGGCTGGAAGAGATGACCCGCCGCCCGGTCCAGCACCGTGACGTCGACGTCGACGCCGCCGAGCCTGCGGGCACAGAACAGCCCGCCGAAACCGCCCCCGATGACCAACACCTTCATGCGTCCGCCGCTCATCAACCCGACGCTAGTCGCTGACGCGGGGTCCGACCGGAGTCCTCGGCTATCCGACGGCCTGGCCGGCGAGCACGGCGAGAAGCCGCAGATCCTCCGACGCGGCGGAGCCGGCCGGCGGGGTGAGGACCACCAGCTGTTGCCCCTCGGCCGTCGCGAGCACCTCGCAGTCCAGGGTGATCGGCCCGACTGCGGTCAGAAACGTCTTGCGCTGCATCCGCCGGGCCGCGACCTCGTGACGGGCCCACAGTTCGGCGAACTCGGGGCTGTGCGCCAGCAGCGCGTCGACGAGTTCGCGCATATCGGCGTCGGTGCGCCGGCGTGCCCACGCCGCGCGCAGGTCGGCCACCATGATCCGGCTCTGCTCGTCGCGGTGCTCCGGTGGGGCGATCTCGCGCGCGCCCGGATCGGTGAACCACTGCCAGGTGATGCTGGACCGCAGCCCCGCGCCGTCGGCCACCCGATCGCCCATCAGCACTTTGGCCATGGCGTTCTGTGCGAGCAGGAGGCCGGTGTCCGAGCATACGAACGCGGCGGCGTCGTGCATCTGGTCGAGCACGAACAGCAGCGCAGGGCGCACATGCAGCGATGGACCGCCGCGATCGGGCACCGCATGCCCGGCCAACCGGTACAGGTGATCCCGCTCGTCCTCGGTCAGCCGCAGTGCCCGAGCCAGGGCCCGCAGCATCTGCGGCGACGGCTGGGTACTGCGGCCCTGCTCCAGCCGGCCGTAGTAATCGACCGACATGCCGGTCAGCTGCGCCACCTCCTCACGGCGCAGTCCCGAAGTCCGGCGGCGGGCTCCGGTCGGCAATCCCACATCCGCGGGACTCAGCGCGTCGCGGCGGCGCCGCAGAAACTCGGCGAGTGCGGCACGGTCCATCCCACCAGTGTCCGCGATGCCGCACCGGGTAGGGAGGGACTCGCGATCCCCGGTTCGACGCGTCGTGGTCGCCGAACCGGTGGCCGCGAAGACTGGGCCCATGCGAACCAAAACACTCGGAACCCTGACCACACCGGCGTTCGGCCTCGGCTGCATGGGCATGTCCGGCGCCTACGGCCACGCCGACCGCGGCGAGAGCATCGCGACCGTGCACGCCGCGCTCGACGCCGGGATTACCCTGCTGGACACCGGGGACTTCTACGGCATGGGGCACAACGAAATACTGCTGGGCGAGGCGCTTCGCGGCGTTCCCCGCGACGGGTACCGGCTCAGCGTGAAATTCGGCGCCCAGCTCACCCCGGACGGCGCCTTCATCGGCTTCGACACCCGGCCCGGGGTGGTCAAAACCGCCGCCAGCTACTCGCTGCAGCGCCTCGGCGTCGACCACATCGACGTCTACCGGCCCGCGCGCCTAGATCCCGCGACGCCGATCGAGGACACCATCGGCGCCATCGGCGATCTGGTCGATGCCGGATACGTGCGGCACATCGGACTCTCGGAAGTGGGCGCGGAGACGATCCGCCGCGCCGCGGCGGTGCGGCCGATCACCGATCTGCAGATCGAATACTCGCTGGTCTCCCGCGACATCGAACGCGAGATCCTCGACACCTGCCGCGAACTCGGTATCGGGATCACCGCATACGGTGTGCTCTCGCGTGGACTGATCGGCGGGCACTGGACCAAGATTACTGCCGATCAACGAGATTCGCGTTCGATGAGCCCACGCCTCACGGGCGACAACCTGGACCGCAATCTGGCCCTGACCGAGGCGCTGCGCGGGGTGGCCGACGATCTGGGCGTGTCGGTGGCCCAGGCCGCGATCGCCTGGGTGGAGTCGCGCGGAGACGATGTGGTGGCACTGATCGGCGCCCGCACCCGGACCCGGTTGGCCGAGGCGCTCGGCGCGGCCGAGTTGACGTTGACGGCCGATCAGCTGGACCTCATCGAGTCGGCTGTCCCGGCGGATCAGGTTGCGGGAGACCGTTACCCGGCCGCACACATGGCCTTGCTGGACTCCGAACGCTGACCCCGTCCGCTACGGATCCGGCCCGTGGCCCTCGTCGGCATCGGCGTCGTCGCCGTCGTCGGGGTCGGATTCGTGTGCCGACTCGGGCTCCAGGGCCACGCTTCGCGACCGCTGCCCCGGTGCCTGGGGCGGCCCGCCGTCGGCGGGCTGCAGCGGCACCACATTGCCGACGGCCCGACGCAGGCCCGGCGGTCCCTCGATCCGGAAGAAGTCGCCGATGCGTCCCGCGCCGTAGCGCAGCGGCGAGCCGAGCAGCTCACCCATGACCACCCCGGCGCCCAGCGCCAGCGCGGTCGCGGCCGCCGCCAGCAGCTGGGCCAGCCCGTCGTCGAACCGGTCGTCGACCGCGAAGTAGAACACCGCACGGAACACCGCGAGGCCGGGCAACATCGGGGTGATCCCGGCGGTGGAGGTCACCAGAGCCGGTGCCCGCCGCCGGATCGAGATCAGCGTCGCGAACAGGCCGACCGCGACCGCGGCGATGCCGGCGGCGACCACCTGGCCGAACCCCGCGGTGCCGAGTCCGATCAACACCAGCTCGGCCAGACCGGCCGCGAAACCGGCCGGTATCACCGAGCGCAACGGCGCGTAACACGCGAGGGTCAGGCACACACTGGCGAGCACCGCGCCGAGGACGGCCAGCACGATCGGAAGCGGCCGGTTCGGCGTCACGAACGTCGCGGTCGAATCGACATGCAGTTGGATCTCGACCCCGGCGACGGTGGCGATCTGCAAGCCGGCCAGGATGCCGACGACGATCCCCGCCGTCATGAACAAGGCGTCGCTGAGCCGCGCGACCGCGGTGATCATGTATCCGGTCAGCGCGTCCTGCATCGAACCGACCAGCGTCAGACCCGACAACAACATGACGATCCCGGTGGCGATCAGGGCCGTCACGCCCTGGCCGGCGAACTGATACGCGGCGACCGCGACCATGGTGGCGATGGCGGCGCCGACCACGTTCTGGAAGAAGAACGGGGTGCCGATCCGATTCAAGATCCGGCCCACCCGATCGATCGCCGCGGAGGTGAGGGCGGCCACCAGGCAGGTCAGCCAGGTGCCGCCCAGCAGCATCGCGATGCCGAGGGCGAAGCCGGCCCAGCCCGCGGTGGCCAACCACCGTGGATAGGGATGGGGCTGTTCGGTCACCTCGTCCATCGCCGCGTGCGCCTGGTCGACCACGACCCCGCCGGAGGTGATGTCGCGCACGACCCGGTCGAGGTGGGCCAGCCGGGTGTAGTCGGTGGACCGGGTGCGGACCGCGCGCACGATGGTCACCGGCGGGCTATCCGCGGTCGGCAACGCCGACACGATGATCGTCGTGAAGGTGATGTCGACGACGCAGTCGGTGAGCTGGTAGGCCTGCGCCACGTCCTGGGCCGTCGCCACCACATCCGCGGTGCCCGAACCCGACGACAACATCACCTCGGCGAGCCGGATCATCAGGTCGAGCACCTTGCGGGTGTGCAGATCCCCCATGCCACCCGAGGCACGGCTGCGCTGGCCGGCCACCGGCGCGGGATCGCGCCGCCCGCGCAGGGCGACCCGAAGACCGCGACGGAACCGCGCCGCAGCCGCACCGTCGGGCAGATCGTCAACCATCGACACGCAGAATACTGACCACCAGCGGGGATCCGGATCGCACGCGCCGCGATCGGTCCGGGTGCGCGGGGTTTCCTAGCGCCCGTGGGTGTCGAAGAACCGCCACGACGTCTCGGACGCGTCGAACCCGCGGCTGGGCGGGCCGACCGCGCCGGGCGGGAGGACCTCCGGAGCCCCGGGCCAGGTGTGCCCGCCGCCGTTGACCTGCATGAACTCCACCGCGGTGCCGGCGGCGCACGGTGCGGAGGCGAACCGTTGGGTTTCGGTGCCGTCGCCGGCGCCCGAAAGCGTTTCCGGCGCCGCGGGATTCGGGCAGCCGTCGATCTGGCGCCACCGGTCGGCCATGGCCGGGGCCGCTACCACGTCGCTGGCACCACCGCGGCCGGTCATCGGGCCGCCGCCGAACGGGACGATCGGATCCGCGGTGCCGTGGGTGGCCAGCACCGACACCGGCCGCGACGGGTTGCAGCCGATATTGCTGCCGAGGGTGCCCGCGACCGGTGCGATCGCGGCGAACAGATCGGCCCGGTCACAGGCCAGCCGGTTCGCCATGAACCCACCCGCCGACAGGCCCGTCGCAAACACCCGCCCGCGGGGTATGCCGTACTCGGCGACCAGGCTGTCCACCAACGTCGCGATGAACCCGACGTCGTCGACGTGCTGCCGGTCCGGCTGCGAGGCACCCCGGCCGTCGGCCCAGCTGTAGTCGATGCCGTCCGGGTACACCGCGACGAAACCGTGCGCGTCGGCCACCGCGTCGTAATGGGTCAGCGCGGCCTGATCGCGCCCGGTGGCACCGGCCGCGTGCAGGTTGACCACGAGCCCCGACGGGTGCTCGACGCCGGCGGGCAGATGGAGTTGGTAGGTCCGGACCAGGCCACCGAAGTCGATCTGGGCGGCCGGGAACGGGGTGGCCCACGCGTGGCCGGCGGCGAGCACCGAACCCGCGAGAACGCCGGCCAGCGCCGTGATCAGCGATCCGAGGCGGCTTTTGCCGAAGTGCGTGCGTTGTCGAACCATCCCGACCCCCACAGGTGCCTCGCCGCCAGCAAACGAGTCACCGACGTTACCCGGTCGGGTCCGGGGATTCGCCGAGACGGACGAATCAGACCGTGAGAACCATCCGATAGCGCGCCCGGCCCTCTTCCATCGCGGCGTAGGCGTCCGCGGCCTCGGCCAGCGGCAGCTCCTGGACCCGGGCCCGCACACCCGACAGCACCGCGAATCGCATGGTCTCCTCGACGTCGCGGGCCGTGCCCGAGGGGTGCCCGGAGATGCTCAGCCCGGGCTGGATCAGCTGAAGCGGACTGACCGAGAGCGGTTCGTCGGTGACGCCGATCGCCACCAGTTCGCCACGCGGCGCGAGCCCGTCGACGGTGTCGGCCATGGCCTGCGAGTTGCCCACGGTGCCGAGAACCACCGCCGCGCCACCCAGTTCGCGCAGGGCGGCGCCGACGTCCTCGGCTCTGGAGTCGATGTAGTGCCGGGCCCCGAGAGCGCGGGCGTCCTGCTCCTTGTCGCGGCCGCGCGCGATGGCCACGGTCTCGAAACCCATTGCGGCGGCGAACTGCACCCCGAGGTGGCCCAGCCCGCCGACGCCCAGCACCGCGACCACATCGCCGGGCAGGGCACGGGTGTGGCGCAGCGCGTTGTAGGTGGTCACACCGGCGCATCCCATCGGGGCGGCCTCGCTGAACGAAAGGCCATCGGGGATGCGGGCCAGCGCGTTCGCCGGCGCGGTGACCGATTCGGCGTAGCCGCCCGGATAGTGCAGGCTGGGGACCTGGCCGACATCACAGTGAATGAACAGGCCCTTGCGGCACGGTATACAGGTGCCGCAGTGGCCGCCGAACCACCCGATCGCCACCCGGTCGCCGACCGCGAAATCGTCCACCCCCGCCCCGAGCTCGGCGATGGTCCCGGCGATCTCGTGGCCGGGGGTCAACGGCCACGAGATACCCGGAAAGCCACCGTTGACAATCGCGCGGTCGGTGCCGCACACACCGGCCGCGGCGACCGCGACCCGGACCTGCCCGCGTTGCGGGGCCGGGGTTTCGGTGTCGACGACCTCCAGTGCACCGCCGGAGGACTTGACCTGAACAGCTCGATGAGTGGGCATGGAGATCCTTACCGTCGCCGTTGATGTACCAGGTCATCATGGTCCGACGACGACGGTTGCGCTCGGGATCCGGCCCGATTACTCCGGTGCCGCCGTCCAGTCATACGGCAGGAACTTGCCGTCGAACGTCACCACCACCCGGTCACCGGCCGGGTGGTGCTTGCGCTGCACATCGACACTGAAATTGATGGCACTCATGATTCCGTCACCGAACTGCTCGTGGATGAGCTCTTTGACCGCACCGCCATAGACCTGAAGCGCCTCGTAGAAGCGGTAGATGGTGGGGTCTGTCGGTACCGCCGACGGCAGGCCGCCACGCATCGGCACCGCGGCGAGCACCGCGACCGCCGACTCGTCCAGTCCCAGCAGGTCGACGATGACCCTGCCGGCATCGGCCGGTATCGGATGCTGGCCCAACAACGCGGCGACCGTCCACACCACCGGTTTGTCGATCGCATCGGCCAGCCGCTGCCAAGTGAGCCCCTTGGTCAGGCGTGCGGCGACGATCTCGGCTGTTATCTCGTCTCTGGTCATCTGCTCAGCCTGCCTCATCCGGCCCGCCGCGCGTTCGCCTCCGCCGCGACCGTGAACTGCTCCGGTTCGACCGGTCGGTTCCAATCGCTGCCGGTGCGGGCATGTGTTGCGTAGAGCGTCAGGCCGACGAACGCCAGGCCGCCGACGAGATTGCCAAGGACAGTGGGAATCTCGTTCCAGATCAGATAGTCGGTGACCGAGAAATCGCCACCGAGCATCAAGCCGGACGGGAATAGGAACATGTTGACGATCGAATGCTCGAAGCCCATGTAGAAGAACAGCATGATGGGCATCCACATGGCAATCACCTTGCCCGACACCGACGTAGACATCATCGCCGCCACCACCCCGGTGGAGACCATCCAGTTGCACAGGACCGCACGCAGGAACAGCGTCACCATTCCCGCCGCACCGTGCGAGGCGTAACCGACGGTCCGGCTGGAACCGATCTCACCGAGGCGCTGGCCGACTTCGTTCGGATCGACCGTGAAACCGTAGGTGAGAATCACCGCCATCATCACCGCGACGGTGAGCGCGCCGGCGAAGTTGCCGACGAACACCAGGCCCCAGTTGCGCAGCATCGCCCGCACCGTCACACCCCGTCGCTTGTCGATCAGCGCGAGCGGGACCAACGTGAAAACACCGGTGAGCAGGTCGAAGCCGAGCAGATACAGCATGCAGAAGCCGACTGGGAACAACACGGCTCCGAGCAGGGCGTTTCCGGTCTGCACCGTCACCGTGACGGCGAACGCCGCGGCCAGCGCAAGGATCGCACCTGCCATGTATGCGCGGATCACGGTGTCCCGGGTGGACATGAACGCCTTCGCCTCGCCGGAATCGACCATCTTCGTGACGAACTCGGGCGGGTTCAGATACGACATGGCGTCGCTCCTTCCAGACAGCTTGGGGTCTCCCCCGGCGAGCCCGGGTGCCGCGCAAGTCTGGCAAGCAGATGTGTCATCGGTGTGAAGCGGCTGACAGCGCCACGTCACAACCACTTCACACCGGCCGCGGCCCGGATGTGAGATGCGGCCGAGTCAACCCGCGGTCGCGATGTTCAGGAGGACCTCAGCGCTCCGCCAGATACTCTGCGCGGCAGGCCTGGCGGGCCAGTTTGCCACTGGTGGTCCGGGGAATCGCGCCGGCGGGCATCAGGCGGACATCCGACACGGTCACGCCGTGCCGGTGCGCCACCGCCGCCCGGATCGCGTCGATGGCGGCCTGGGGATCCGCGCGGCCGGTCCGGGGTGCGCGTTCGGTGACGACGACCACCCGGGTACCGGCGTCGTCGGCCGGTACCGCGAACGCCGTCACGTAGCCGCGCCGCACCACCTCCGAGGCGTCGGCGACGGTGGCCTCGATGTCCTGTGGGTAATGCTGGCGTCCGTCGACGACGATGAGGTCCGCGAGCCGGCCGGTGACGTAGAGCTCGCCGTCGACGTAGACGCCGAGATCGCCGGTGCGCAGCCATTTTCCCTCGTCCGGCGCACCGACGGCGTGACTGCCCTCGGCGCGGCGGGACACCAGCTCGGCGCCGAACGCGTGCCGCGTCTCGTCCGGGCGTCCCCAGTACCCTCGCCCGATATTGTTGCCGTGCAACCAGATTTCGCCGATCTCACGGTCGGGCAGTTCTTCGCCGGTGTCCGGGTTGACGATGACGGCCCACTGGCTGCGGGCGATCTGACCGCACGACACATGCGTCACGGCGCCGACCGCATCGGGTGCCACGTTCACCGCGCGGCCGCGGGTGAGCTGTTCGCGGTCGAAGTGGGCCGCCGACGCCTGCGCTTGCGGCGCGATCGTCGAGATGAACAGGGTCGCCTCGGCGATGCCGTAGGAGGGTTTGAATGCGGTGGGGCGCAGTCCGTATGGTGCGAACGCCTTGTTGAACGTGGTGATCGCGGCCATGCTGACCGGCTCGGATCCGATGATCAACACCACATTGCTCAGGTCGATGTCCTCGCCGGACGCGGGCAGGCCGCGTTGGGCCGTCCACTCGTAGGCGAAATTCGGTGCGGCCGTGATCACCCGACCCTCCCGGGATCCGTCCGACAACGCCGAGATCCAACGCTGCGGCCTGCGGATGAACGCGGTCGGCGACATCAAGGTGGAGTGGCCGCCGTAGACGGCCGGGAACCCGATCATCGACAGGCCCATATCGTGGTAGAGCGGCAGCCAGCTGACCCCGTGGGTGTTGCGGTCCAGCAGGTCGATCGACAGGATCATCTGCAGCAGATTGGTGCCGACGGCGCGGTGGGTGACCTCGATGCCCACCGGTGGCCGGGTCGCCCCGGACGTGTACTGCAGATGTGAGACGTCGTCGGCGTCGACCGGTACCGCGGCGAATCCGTCGCCCGCGGCGTCGGGCACCTGGTCGATCGCGATGACCCGGGGCCGGGCGCTGCGGGGCAGCCGGGCCAGGAACTCGCCGACGGCGGGGACGGCCGCGGCCGTCGTCAGCACGACCGCGGGTCGCGAATCCAGCAGGGCGGTGTCCAGACGCTCGGCGTGGCCCTGCAGTTCCGGTGCGAACAGCGGGACGGCGATGGCGCCCGCCTTGATCGCGGCGAAGAAGCCGACGATGTAATCGAGGCCCTGGGGCGCCAGGATCGCGACCCGGTCGCCGGGCTCGGCGACCCGCTGCAGCTCCGCGGCGACGGCCCGCAGCCGGACACCGAGCCGGCTCCAGGTCAGTTCCAGGGCCTGACCGTCGGCGTGGGCGTGATCGAGGTACCGATAGGCCACCATGTCACCGACATTCGCGATATTGCGGTCGATCAGCGAGATCAGCGTGGTTCCCGGCGGCAGGATGAGCCGGCCCGCCGCATCGAGGCAGTCCTCGATGCGCAGCAGCCCGGTCGCAGGCTCATATCGGTGGTCGATGGCGCGATCCATTGGTAGTCAGGGGCGCGGTGTCCGCAATGCGGATCCGTTTCCCCATCCCCCTTTCAATCCGTG
>NZ_JBSFPX010000218.1:0-10720 GCF_053588415.1 Mycobacterium sp. NPDC003449 | reverse complement strand
TTTTTTATTGTCCCCGCCCCCCCCTATATCTACACGAGCCACCAACCACTCTTCCCCAACACCACGCTCTTCCGATCTCCACGCCCGCCTTGCACCGCGCGGGGGACGGCGCGCGGGCCGCCGCGACCGCGCGGGATTTCGTGAACACCCCGCCCAGCCACCTCTTCCCCGCCGAATTCGCCAAGCGGGCACAGGCGTTGGGCGAGGCCGCCGGGCTCGAGGTGGAGGTGCTCGACGAGAAGGCCCTGGCCAAGGGCGGCTACGGCGGCATCGTCGGGGTCGGCAAGGGCTCGTCGCGGGCGCCCCGGCTGATCCGGCTGGCGCACCGCGGCGCCAGGAACAAGAAGTCGAAGTCGGTGGCGCTGGTCGGTAAGGGCATCACCTTCGACACCGGCGGCATCTCGATCAAGCCGGCCGCCAACATGCACCACATGACCTCCGATATGGGTGGCGCGGCGGCGGTGATCGCGACCGTGGTGCTGGCCGCGGCGCAGAAGCTGCCGATCGACGTCGTCGCGACCGTGCCGATGGCCGAGAACATGCCGTCGGCCACCGCGCAGCGGCCCGGTGACGTCCTCACCCAGTACGGCGGCATCACGGTCGAGGTGCTCAACACCGACGCCGAGGGCCGGTTGGTCCTGGCCGACGCGATCGTGCGGGCCTGCGAGGACGGGCCGGACTACCTGATCGAGACCTCGACCCTGACCGGCGCGCAGACGGTGGCGCTCGGTGCCCGCACGCCCGGCGTGATGGGCAGCGATGAGTTCCGCGACCGGGTCGCGACGCTGTCCCAGGCGGTCGGCGAGAACGGTTGGGCCATGCCACTTCCCGAGGAGCTACGCGACGACCTCAAGTCCACGGTCGCCGATCTGGCCAATGTCAGCGGGTCGCGCTACGCCGGGATGCTGGTCGCGGGGACCTATCTGCGCGAGTTCGTCGCCGACGGCGTCGAATGGGCCCACATCGACGTCGCCGCCCCGGCCTACAACACCGGCGGCCCGTGGGGCTACACCCCCAAGGGCGGCACCGGGGTGCCGACGCGGACGATGTTCGCGGTGCTGGAGGACATAGCCGCGAGCGGCTAGGACAGCCGGAGCCGCGAGCGGCTAGGACAGCCGGAGCCGCGAACGGTTAGAGCGAGCCCAACCGGGCCGCCCGCCGCAGCACCGACGGCATCAGCCGCGACATCCCGTAGGCCGCATAGGCTTCCGGGGTGACGGGGCGGACTGCGGTGTTCTTCTGCACGGCGGTCACGATGGCCTTGGCGACCTTGTCGGGGCCGTACCGCCGTGCGGCGAACGACTTCTTGGTCCGCGCCCGGAGCTGTTCAATCTGGTCCTGCTGGCCGGGCGGCAGGTCGAAACGGGTGGTGTCGACGATGCCGGTGTCGATGACACCCGGGCAGATGGTGGTCAATCCGATTCCGGCGCCGGCAAGTTCGGCGCGCAGGCAGTCGGAGAACATGAACACGGCGGCCTTGCTGGTGGCGTAGGCGTTCGCGGCCTGCGACGGCGAATAGGCCGCCATCGAGGCGACGTTGACGATGTGGCCGCCTTCGCCCCGTTCGACGAGTCGCCTGGCGAAGGAGCGGCAACTGTTGACCACGCCGCCGAAGTTGACGTCGAGGACCCGGTCGAACTGTTCGGGCGGGGTGTCGAGGAACTTGCCGCCGTGCCCGACGCCGGCGTTGTTGACCACGACGTCGGGCACCCCGTGGGTGGCACACACCTGCTCGGCGAACCGCTCCACGGCGTCGGCGTCGGCGACGTCGAGCGCATACGCGTGTGCGGTGCCGCCGCGTTCGGCGATCAGGGCCGCGGTCGCCTTCGCGCCCGCCTCGTCGACATCGCTGACCACCACCTCGGCCCCGGTCTCGGCGAAGGCCAGCGCGGTGGCCCGGCCGATCCCGCTTGCCGCGCCGGTCACCGAGACCAGGGTGTGGTCGAAGGCCTCCCCGGCCCGGCCGACCTGGGCCCGTTGCAGCGCGCGGGCCGCGGGCGCACCCTCGATGTGGTCGATGAGTTCGGCCACGGCCGCCGCGATGGCTCGCGGGTGCGAGAACGGGGCCCAGTGCCCGGCCTTGAGGTCGCGCCGCCACAACCGCGACACCCACTTCGATTCCTCGTCGTAGCCGTGGCCGCGCACCACCGGATCGTCCTCGTTGCAGATCAACTGCACCGGCACCGAGACGTAGTGGTCCCGGCGCACCCTGGTGAACGAGCGGATCGCGTTGGCGCGGTAGATCTTCAGCGAGTTGGCCGCGTCGGCGTCGAAATTCTCGGAGCGGGATTTGGGCCCGGGGGTGTCGATCGCCTGCAGCCTGCGCGCCGCCCCGCGCCGCATCAGCGCGGGCGCGAGGACCGGCACCGAGAACGGGATCCAGTAGCTGAACCGCGACGCCAGGTTCACCGCGCGGGCGAATCGGAGGGGCCGGTAGGGCCGGGCCAGCCGGCTGCGCACGAACGTGCCGTAGTGGTCGCTGCTCGGGCCCGATACCGAGGTGAATGAGGCCACCCGGTCCGCTGAGCCGGGCCTGCTGAGGTACTCCCAGACCCCGACCGAGCCCCAGTCGTGGGCCAGCACGTGCACCGGCCGGTCGGGGCTGAGCGCCTCGATGACGGCCGAGGTGTCGTCGGCGAACCGTTCCATGGTGTACGCGGACACCGGGCCCGGCACCTCGGAGGCGCCGACGCCGCGGTTGTCGTAGCGCACGATGCGGAACCGGTCGCCCAGTTCGGCCACCACCGGGTCCCACAGCACATGCGAATCGGGCCAGCCGTGGGCCATCACCAGGGTGGGGCGCTGCGGGTCGCCCTGTTCGTAGACCGCGATGCGGGTCCCGTCCCGGCTGTCGACGAATCGCTGCATGGTGCCCCTCCGCGAAGGTTGTGCGTGACGAATAGTATCCGGTACCGCAGGTATCGGATGCCTCGACTCTAACGCTCGTCGAGTTCCTGGCGAAGGGCGCGTTGGCGTTCGATGCGGCGGCGCGCGTCGTAATCGCGCATGCGTTGCGGATAGCCGGTCTTCTGGACGTCGTAGACAGGTATCTGTAACCGGTCGCTGAGCCGCCGGGCGCCGGCGTCGCCGCCCGCGCGGCGTCTGGTCCACTCCCCGTCCGCGGCGACCAGCACCACGGTGACTTCGGTGACGGTGGTCCTGGGTTCGACGTAGCCCTCCACGCCGGTGTGCTCGGCGACCCACTGCGTCAGGTACTGCAGATCGGCCGCCGGATCGTTTCCGGTTCCGCGCGCCGGACGCCCGCGACGCAACCTGTCGAACAGCCCCAACGCAACGCACTCCTCCCGTGCAGCCCCTGATTCGATAGTGCCAGAGGCCGGCGGAACCCTGGGTGAGAGCGAATCGCCGAGCAGTGAAAGGATGGTCCGGACAATCCACCTAGGTGCCGCACCCAGTGCACCTTGCTGTGGTAAGCCAGAGTTCGAGTCGTCACAAGTGACCGTCCGAGGGAGTCAACACATATGGCCATCTCCGTCCAGATGCCCGCGCTAGGTGAGAGTGTCACTGAGGGGACCGTCACCCGCTGGCTTAAACAGGAGGGCGACACGGTCGAACTCGATGAGCCGCTGCTGGAGGTGTCCACCGACAAGGTCGACACCGAGATCCCGTCGCCGGCCGCGGGTGTGTTGACGAAGATCGTCGCGCAGGAGGACGACACCGTCGAGATCGGCGGCGAACTGGCCGTGATCGGTGACGCGGGTGAGGGCTCGGCACCGGCCGAGGCCCCGGCCGCCGAGCCCGAACCCGAGCCGGAACCCGCCGCGGCCGAGGCCGAGCCTGCCGCGCCGGCACCGGAGCCCGAGCCGCAGGCCGCGCCGGCCGCATCGGCTTCGGGTTCCGCGACCGCCGTCGTGATGCCCGAGTTGGGCGAGTCGGTCACCGAGGGCACCGTGACCCGCTGGCTCAAGAAGGTCGGGGAAACGGTCGGGGTGGACGAGCCCCTCGTCGAGGTTTCCACCGACAAGGTCGACACCGAGATCCCCTCGCCGGTGGCGGGCACCCTGCTGGAGATCATCGCCGAGGAGGACGACACGGTCTCGGTCGGCGGGGAGCTGGCCAAGATCGGCGAGGCCGGCAGTGTCCCGGCCCCCGAGCCCGAACCCAAGCCGGAACCGAAACCCGAGCCGAAGCCCGAACCCAAGGCCGAGCCCAAGCCGGAACCGAAACCCGAACCCAAGCCGGAACCCAAACCCGAACCGAAACCGGCGCCCGCGGCCGCCCCGGCGGCGACGGCGGCTCCGGCATCGGACGGTGCGCCCTATGTCACCCCGCTGGTGCGAAAGCTGGCCGGCGAGAACAACATCGACCTGGCGACGGTGAAGGGCACCGGCGTCGGCGGCCGCATCCGCAAGCAGGATGTGCTGGCCGCGGTCGAGAAGGCGGCCGAGGCCACCAAGGCTCCCGCGGCTCCCGCCGCTCCGGCCGCCGCGCCGAAGGCGGCACCGCCCGCCGCCGTTCCCGCCCCGGCGCTGGCCCACCTGCGTGGCACCACGCAGAAGGCCAACCGGATCCGGCAGATCACCGCCAAGAAGACCCGCGAATCCCTGCAGGCCACGGCGCAGCTGACGCAGACCCACGAGGTCGACATGACCAAGATCGTGGCGCTGCGGGCCCGCGCCAAGGCCGACTTCGCCGAGCGGGAGGGGGTCAACCTGACCTACCTGCCGTTCATCGCCCGCGCGGTGATCGATGCGCTCAAGATCCACCCGAACGTCAACGCCAGCTACAACGAGGACACCAAGGAGATCACCTACTACGACGCCGAGCACCTCGGCTTCGCGGTCGACACCGAGCAGGGGCTGCTCTCCCCGGTGATCCACAACGCGGGCGACCTGTCGCTGGGCGGGCTGTCCCGCGCCATCTCCGATATCGCCGCCCGCGCGCGCTCGGGCAACCTCAAGCCCGACGAGCTGGCCGGTGGCACGTTCACCATCACCAACATCGGCAGCCAGGGTGCCCTGTTCGACACCCCGATCCTGGTCCCGCCGCAGGCGGCGATGCTGGGCACCGGGGCGATCGTCAAGCGGCCCAGGGTGATCGTCGACGAGTTCGGCAACGAATCCATCGGCGTGCGGTCGGTGTGCTACCTGCCGCTCACCTACGATCACCGGTTGATCGACGGAGCCGACGCGGGACGGTTCGTGACCACCATCAAGCGCAGGCTCGAGGACGGTGCGTTCGAGGCCGACCTCGGCCTGTAGGGCCGGCTAGGAGGCATTCGACACCGTGGCCGATGCTGTCATCGCGATTGCGGGATCCTCCGGTCTGATCGGCTCGGCGTTGGTCTCGGCCTTACGTTCGGCCGACCACCGGGTGCTGCGCATCGTGCGCAAGGCACCGTCCAACGCCGACGAGCTGTTCTGGAATCCCGACACCGGCGAGTTCGATGCCGGGGCGCTGCGCGACGTGGACGTCGTGGTGAACCTGTGCGGCGTCAACGTCGGCGAGCGACGCTGGTCGGGGGCGTTCAAACAGAGCCTGCGGGACAGCCGGATCGGCCCGACCGAGGTGCTGGCCGGCGCGGTCGCCGAGGCCGGGGTGCCGGTGCTGGTCAACGCCAGCGCGGTCGGCTACTACGGCGACACCCGCGACCACGTCACCGAGGAGTCCGCCCCGGCAGGCCGGGGTTTCCTCCCGCAGTTGTGCGTCGACTGGGAGGCGGCCACCGCGGCGGCTTCCGCGGCCGGGACCAGGGTGGTGCTGCTGCGCACCGGCCTGGTGCTGGCCCGGTCCGGCGGCCTGCTCGGCCGGCTCAGACCGCTGTTCTCGGTCGGCCTCGGCGCCCGGTTGGGCAACGGCCGCCAGTACCTGCCGTGGATCAGCCTGGAGGACGAGGTCCGGGCCGTGCTGTTCACCATGTGGACCGACGCGATCTCCGGTCCGGTGAACCTGGCCGGCCCCGCGCCGGTGACCAACGCCGAGTTCACCGCCGCGATGGGCCGGGCGCTGGGCCGCCCGACCCCGCTCATGGTGCCGGGCTTCGTGCTGCGCCCGTTGCTCGGAGAGTTCGCCGACGAGGGGGTGCTGATCGGGCAGCGGGTGATCCCGGCCGTCCTGGAGCGCGCCGGCTTCGACTTCCATCACAAGACCGTTGGCGAGGCACTGGCCTACGCGACCGCGCCCAAAGATCTGTGACGGGTACCGTCGACGCTGTGACGTCCATCCGCTCAACCAGCGCCCCCGTCGAGGTCCGTCATCTCGGCGTCATCGACTACGAGGCCGCCTGGCAGGTGCAGCGCGAGGTCGCCGACGCCAGGGTCGCGGGCGGTCCGGACACCCTGCTGCTGCTGCAGCATCCGGCCGTCTACACCGCGGGTAAGCGCACCGAACCGCATGAGCGGCCGGCGGACGGCACCCCCGTCGTCGACACCGACCGGGGCGGCAAGATCACCTGGCACGGACCCGGCCAACTGGTCGGGTACCCGATCATCGGGCTGACCGAGCCGTTGGATGTGGTGAATTTCGTTCGGCGCCTTGAAGAGTCGTTGATCGCGGTGTGCGCCGAGTTCGGTCTGCAGACCGGCCGGGTGGACGGCCGCTCGGGCGTGTGGGTACCGGCCGATCACCGCGGGCCGGCCCGCAAGGTCGGGGCGATCGGCATCCGGGTGTCGCGCGCGACGACGCTGCACGGGTTCGCGCTGAACTGCGACTGCGACCTGTCGGCGTACTCCTCGATCGTGCCGTGCGGCATCAGCGATGCCGGGGTGACGTCGCTGACCGCCGAACTGGGCCGCCGCATCACGGTCGAGGACGTCGCGGACCGGGTCGCGGCCACGGTGTGTGACGCGCTCGACGGCCGCCTCGAAGTCGCCCTGAACGTAGGATGATCACGTGACTGTAGTGCCCGAATCCAATGTCGCCGGCGGCCCGGCTCCGGAAGGCCGCAAGCTGCTTCGACTGGAGGTCCGCAACGCGCAGACTCCGATCGAGCGCAAACCACCGTGGATCAAGACCCGCGCCAAGATGGGGCCGGAATACACCGAGCTCAAGGGGTTGGTGCGGCGCGAGGGTCTGCACACCGTGTGCGAGGAGGCGGGGTGTCCCAACATCTTCGAGTGCTGGGAGGACCGCGAGGCCACCTTCCTGATCGGTGGTGAGCAGTGCACCCGGCGCTGCGATTTCTGCCAGATCGACACCGGTAAGCCGGCCGAGCTGGACCGCGACGAACCGCGCCGGGTGGCCGAGAGCGTGCAGGCCATGGGGCTGCGCTACTCGACCGTGACCGGGGTGGCCCGTGACGATCTGCCCGACGGCGGGGCCTGGCTGTACGCCGAGACCGTGCGCGCCATCAAGACGCTCAACCCGAACACCGGGGTGGAGTTGTTGATCCCCGACTTCAACGGCAACCCCGAACAGCTGGAGGAAGTGTTCGAGTCGCGGCCGGAAGTGTTGGCGCACAACGTCGAAACCGTTCCGCGCATCTTCAAGCGGATCCGGCCGGCGTTCCGCTACGACCGCAGCCTGGCCGTGCTGACCGCCGCCCGCGACTTCGGGCTGGTCACCAAGTCCAACCTGATCCTCGGCATGGGCGAGACGATCGACGAGGTGCACACGGCGCTGCGCGATCTGTACGAGGCCGGCTGCGACATCGTCACCATCACCCAGTACCTGCGGCCGTCGCCGCGTCATCACCCGGTCGAGCGGTGGGTGCACCCCGACGAGTTCGTCGCGCTGTCGACCTACGCCGAGGACCTCGGATTCGCCGGTGTGCTGGCCGGCCCGCTGGTGCGGTCCTCCTATCGCGCGGGCAGGCTCTACGCACAGGCCGCACGGATTCGGTTCGCAGGTCAACCCCCCGTATCCTGACGTAATGGCGAAATCCCGCAATGCCGCGGAAACGAAGGCGGCAAAAGCCGAGGCGAAGGCCGCGCGTAAGGCGGCCTCCAAACAGCGCCGCAGCCAGCTGTGGCAGGCGTTCCAGGTTCAGCGCAAAGAGGACAAGCGGCTGCTGCCGTACATGGCCGGCGCCTTTGTCCTGATCGTGGCGTTGTCGGTGGTGGCGGGCGTCGTGATCGGCGGGTTCACCATGTACACGCTGATCCCGCTCGGCATCGTGCTCGGCGCGCTGGTGGCCTTCATCATCTTCGGCAGGCGGGCCCAGAAGTCGGTGTACCGCAAGGCCGAGGGGCAGACCGGCGCCGCCGCCTGGGCGTTGGACAACCTGCGGGGCCGGTGGCGGGTGACGCC
Source organism: Mycobacterium sp. NPDC003449 (assembly GCF_053588415.1). NCBI lineage: Bacteria > Bacillati > Actinomycetota > Actinomycetes > Mycobacteriales > Mycobacteriaceae > Mycobacterium > Mycobacterium sp. NPDC003449. The sequence goes on along the minus strand of NZ_JBSFPX010000218.1, from coordinate 2,512 downwards.
GGGGGTCGCGGCGACCGGCCACTTCGACGCGGTGCACCGGGTGATCGGCCGTCCCGGGGTGATCTTCGTCGGCGAGGGCACCGCATCCCGGGTCAAACCGCTGCTCGCCCAGGAGAAGAAACGGACCGCGCGCCTGGTCGGCGACATTCCGATCTACGACTTCGTGGTCGGCAACGGCGAGGGCGAGGTTCCGCTGTCGAAGCTGGAGCGCCACCTCACCAAGCTGCCCGCCAACATCTCGGTCAAGCAGATGGACTCGCTGGAGTCGCGGCTGGCCGCACTCGGCACCAAGGCCGGTCCGGCCGCGATGCCCAAAGGCCCGATGCCCGCCTCGGCGAAGATGCGCGGGGTGCAGCGCACCGTGCGCAGGCGTTAACGCCGCAGTACGGCGGTGTAGCTGGCCCGGTCGTGCAGCCCCCGCAGATCGCTGTCGGACACCAGCGGCGGGATCACCAGCGCGATCAGCACCACCCGGATGAAGGCCCGGACGATGCCGATCCGGTCCCGGCCGTCGGCCGGCGCCACCACCAGGCCCACCGCCAACTGCCCGGGGGTGAAGGAAAACAGCCGCACGGCGACGGTGCCGATCACCGCCCAGATCACCAGCACCGCGGTGGACAGCATCGCCATCGACACCAGATCGAAGGCCATCGCCAGCCCGGCCAGCCCGTAGGCCACCAGCCAGTCGATGCACAGCGCGCCGAGGCGGCGGCCGGTCCGGGCCAGCGAACCGGGGCCGTTCTCGGGCAGCCCCAGCCGCTCGCCGGGATACCCGGCCGGCTTGTCCCGACTCTCGCCGTCACCGGAATCGAAAGGTCCGGGACCCGACAACCAGGTCCCCATCGTGCGGCCCATGGTGCCAGGATAAGCGGGACGGACCCGTGGCCCGTCGCCGCGGCCGGAATCACGGTCCGGAGCGATTGCGTAACTTCGGCGCAACATACGGTTGACGACTGCGCAACATCATGTCCTTAGCGTCAACCCGCGGGTTACCAGTAAAGGAGAACACTGAAGTGGCAGAAAAGACGGCCGACGACATAATCAAGCTGATCAAGGATGAAAACGTCGAGTACGTCGACATTCGATTCTGCGATCTGCCGGGTGTGGTCCAGCACTTCTCGATCCCGGCCTCGGCATTCGACGAGAGCGTCTTCGAGGATGGACTCGCCTTCGACGGCTCCTCGGTCCGCGGCTTCCAGTCGATCCACGAATCCGACATGATGCTGCTCCCCGACCCCGAGACGGCGCGCATCGACCCGTTCCGGGCCGCCAAGACGCTGAACCTGAACTTCTTCGTGCACGACCCGTTCACCCGCGAGGCGTACTCCCGCGATCCCCGGAACGTGGCCCGCAAGGCCGAGAACTACCTGGCCAGCACCGGCATCGCCGACACCTGTTTCTTCGGCGCCGAGGCCGAGTTCTACATCTTCGACTCGGTGAGCTTCGACTCCAAGATCAACGGCACCTTCTACGAGGTGGATTCGGAGTCGGGTTGGTGGAACACCGGTGAGCCGTTCGAGGCCGACGGCAGCGCCAACCGCGGATACAAGGTCCGGCCCAAGGGCGGCTACTTCCCGGTCGCGCCCTATGACCACTACGTGGATCTGCGCGACGAGATGTCGACCAACCTGCAGAACGCCGGGTTCACCCTGGAGCGCGGTCACCACGAGGTCGGCACCGCGGGCCAGGCCGAGATCAATTACAAGTTCAACACGCTGCTGCACGCCGCCGACGATGTGCTGCTGTTCAAATACATCATCAAGAACACCGCATGGGCCAACGGCAAGACCGTCACCTTCATGCCCAAGCCGCTGTTCGGCGACAACGGGTCGGGTATGCACGCCCACCAGTCGTTGTGGAAGGACGGCCAGCCGCTGTTCCACGACGAGTCGGGTTACGCGGGCCTGTCCGACCTGGCGCGGCACTACATCGGCGGCATCCTGCACCACGCCCCGTCGCTGCTGGCGTTCACCAACCCGACGGTGAACTCCTACAAGCGTCTGGTGCCCGGCTATGAGGCCCCGATCAACCTGGTCTACAGCCAGCGCAACCGCTCGGCCTGTGTCCGTATCCCGATCACCGGCAACAACCCCAAGGCCAAGCGCCTGGAGTTCCGCTGCCCGGACAGCTCGGGTAACCCGTACTTGGCGTTCGCGGCCATGCTGATGGCCGGCATCGACGGCATCAAGAAGAAGATCGAGCCGCTGGCCCCGGTCGACAAGGATCTCTACGAGCTGCCGCCGGACGAGGCCGCCAACATCCCGCAGGCCCCGACCTCGCTGTCGGCGGTGATCGACAAGCTCGAAGAGGATCACGAGTACCTCACCGAGGGCGGCGTGTTCACCGAGGATCTGATCGAGACCTGGATCTCCTACAAGCGGGAGAACGAGATCATGCCGATCCAGATCCGGCCGCACCCCTACGAGTTCTCGCTCTATTACGACGTCTAACCCGTAGCGCGAGCAGACATAGAACTGCCCCTTTTCTTCGGAAAAGGGGCAGTTCTATGTCT
>NZ_JBSFPX010000217.1:0-10821 GCF_053588415.1 Mycobacterium sp. NPDC003449 | reverse complement strand
GTTCTCCGGGACCATACATGTCATCGTCGGCTCGGGCCTGACCATCGCCGGCGCGGTGGCCTGCCTGTACTTCACCCGGCTTCCGTACTTCCAGACCCTCGGCGTGCCCGCCGCTCTCGGCGTGCTGGTCACGCTGGCGGCCGCGCTGACCCTCGGGCCCGCCGTGCTCGTCATTGCCAGCCGGTTCGGCCTGATGGAACCGAAACGCAAGACCCGGGCCGGTAATTGGCGCCGCATCGGCACCGCCATCGTGCGCTGGCCCGGCCCGATCCTGGTGGTGTCGTGTGCGATCGCGCTAATCGGCCTGCTCGCCCTGCCCGGATACAAGACCAGCTACGACGCCCGCCCCTACCTGCCGGCATCGGCACCGGCCAACGTCGGCTACACCGCGGCCGAACGGCACTTCTCGCAGGCCCGGCTCAATCCCGAGCTCCTGATGATCGAGACCGATCACGACATGCGCAACCCGTCGGACATGCTGGTCCTGGAGCGGGTCGCGAAAGCCGTTCTGCACACCCGCGGTATCTCCCTGGTGCAGTCGATCACCCGGCCGCTCGGCACACCCATCAAACACAGCTCCATCCCGTTCCAGATCAGCGCGCAGAGCGCCAGCCAGATCATGAATTTGGGTTATCAGCAGGACCGCGCGCAGGATCTGCTCAAACAGGCCAACGACATCTCCAACACGATCAACATCCTCAAACAGCAGGTCACCTTGCAGCAGGCCAGCGCCGCCGCCACCCATGAACAGACCCAGGCCTTCCACGACACCGTCACGATCGTGAACGACCTGCGCGACAAGATCGCCAACTTCGACGACCAGTTCCGGCCCCTGCGCAACTATTTCTACTGGGAGCCACACTGTTTCGACATCCCGATGTGCGCGGCGCTGCGGTCGGTGTTCGACGCGCTGGACGGCATCGACAAGCTCAGCGACCAGTTCGGGGAGATCACGTCGAGCCTGGACAAACTGGACGCGCTGCAACCGCAGCTGGTGGCGCTGCTGCCGCCGCAGATCGAGATCCAGCAGCGCAACCGTGATCTCATCCTGTCCAATTACGCCACCACCGGTGGCACCAACGCGCAGTCCGAGGAGGCGCTGCGCAACTCGACCGCGATGGGTCAGGCGTTCGACGACGCCAAGAACGACGACTCGTTCTACCTGCCACCGGAGGCCTTCGACAACGCCGACTTCAAACGCGGCCTGAAACTGTTCCTGTCGCCGGACGGTAAGGCCGCCCGGATGATCATCACCCACGAGGGCAATCCGGCCACCCCGGAGGGCATCGCGCACATCGACGCGCTCAAGGATTCCGCGTTCGACGCGATCAAGGCCACCCCGCTGTCGGATGCCAAGATCTACGTGGCCGGAACGGCGTCCGCGTACAAGGACATTCAGGATGGCGCCAAATACGATCTGCTGATCGCCGCGCTGGCCGCGATCAGCCTCATCCTGCTCATCATGATGTTCATCACCCGCAGCCTGGTCGCCGCCTTCGTCATCGTCGGCACCGTCGTGCTGTCCCTGGGGGCGTCGTTCGGTCTGTCGGTCCTGGTGTGGCAGTACATCTTCGGGATCGACCTGTACTGGATCGTGCTGGCCCTGGCCATCATCCTGCTGCTGGCGGTGGGCGCGGACTACAACCTGTTGCTGATATCCCGGTTCAAGGAGGAGATCGGGGCCGGCCTCAAAACCGGTGTCATCCGGGCGATGGCGGGCACCGGAAAAGTCGTGACCGCGGCCGGGTTGGTGTTCGCCGCGACCATGTCCTCGTTCATCTTCAGCGATCTCATCGTCCTCGGCCAGATCGGCACCACCATCGGGTTGGGACTGCTGTTCGACACCCTGATCGTCCGGTCGTTCATGACCCCGTCCATCGCGGCGCTGCTCGGCCGCTGGTTCTGGTGGCCGATGAACGTGCGGCCCCGGCCGGCCAGCCGGATGCTGCGCCCGTACGGCTCGCGCACCTCGGTCCGAAAACTGCTGCAGCCCGACGACCCCGCTCCGGAAGGTACGCCCGCCCAGACCTAGCCGAACCTTCTGGCGATCTCCGAGCGCCGCGGTTTACCGGTGTGCGTGCGGGGGATCTCCAAACCGAACACGATGCGGCGTGGGGATCGCGCGTGGCGCACCGGGGAGGTCAACCAGTTATCGGGGTCCCGAAATCAACGAAACCGTCGCGAAAAGCGCTGTCGAGCAACAGTTTCGTCGAACTCGGCGCGGGCCGCGCCACGAGCTGAGCCAGATTCAGAGCTTGGTCAGCGGGGCGTGGTTGTGCATCAGCTTGACCCGCCCCGCACTGCCGAAGTCGATCAGCGACATCGCGGACTCTCCCGCCCCGGAGACCTCCTCGACCCGCCCGAGCCCGTACTTGTCGTGGGTGACCCGGTCGCCGGGTTCCAGCGTGATGATGGGCCGGTTGCGGGTGGCCGCGGGCCGCGACGGCGACGGGCGTCTCATCTGATCAGCCGAGCCGTAGCGCCCCCCACCTCCCACCGGCGCGCTGAATGCCGAGGCGGGCTGCTCGACCCGGCGCCAGTCGATGAGTTCCTGCGGAATCTCGCGCAGGAAACGGGATTCCGGGTTGAGCATCGGCTGCCCCCATGAGGACCGCACCTTGGCGCGGCTCAGATAGAGACGCCGGCGCGCACGGGTGATCCCGACGTAGGCCAGCCGGCGCTCCTCAGACAGCTCGGTCGGATCGCCGAGCGCCCGCATATGCGGGAACATGCCGTCCTCCCAGCCGGTGACGAACACCGCGGGGAACTCCAGCCCCTTGGCGGTGTGCAACGTCATCATGGTCACCACACCGGCACCGTGTTCGGGTAGCTCGTCGGCGTCGGCCACCAGCGACACCCGCTCCAGGAACTGGGCCAGCACCCCGGTGTCGGGGATGTCCTCGTCGACCGGCTCGGCTTCGCCCTCCTCGGCGAGCGCCCGGGCATTGGCCAGGTCGGTGCTGAATTCGTGTGCGACGCTGACCAACTCGTTGAGGTTGTCCAGCCGGGCCAGGTCCTGCGGATCGCTGGAGGCCTCCAGCTCGCGGCGATACCCGGTGCGTTCGAGCACCGCCTCCACCAGATCGCCGAGCTCGTCGTCGAGCTTGGCCCGCAGCCCGTCGATCATCTGGACGAAACTCGCGATCGCCTTCTCCGCGCGGGTGTTGAGCATCGGCACCCGGCCCTCGGCCGCGGCCTGCAACGCGTCGTTGAAGGTGGCGCCGGTGTTCTCGGCGTGCACGGCCACACACGCCTCGGCCCGGTCGCCGATACCGCGCCGTGGTGTGTTGAGGATGCGGCGCATGCTCACCGCGTCACCGGGATTGTCCAGCACCCGCAGGTAGGCGACGATGTCGCGGATCTCGCGGCGCTCGTAGAACCGGACCCCGCCGACGACCTTGTAGGGGATGCCGGCCCGGATGAAGACCTCTTCCAGCGCCCGCGACGAGTTGTTGGTGCGGTAGAACACCGCGACGTCGCCGTAGTTGAGTTGCGAGCTGAATCCGCTTCCCTGCCCGGTCAGCGTGTCGATCTCCTCGGCGACGAACCTGGCCTCATCGTGCTCGTTGTCGGCGACGTAGCCGACGATCAGCTCACCCTCACCCTCATCGGTCCACAGCCGCTTCTCGCGCCGCCCGGCGTTGCGGGCGATGACCGAGTTGGCCGCGTTGAGGATGGTCTGGGTGGACCGGTAGTTCTGCTCCAGCAGGATCGTCGTCGCATCCGGATAGTCGCGCTCGAAGTCCTCGATGTTGCGGATCGTCGCACCGCGGAACGCGTAGATGGACTGGTCGGCGTCACCGACCACGCACAGCTCGGCGGCCGGCACCCCGTCCTTCTCGTCCAGGTGATGCCCGACCAACTCCCGCACCAGCACGTACTGGGCGTGGTTGGTGTCCTGGTACTCGTCGACCAGGATGTGGCGGAACCGGCGCCGGTAGTACTGGGCGATCTGCGGGAAGGCCTGCAGCACCGCGACCGTCTCACCGATCAGATCGTCGAAGTCGAGCGCATTGGCGGCGCGCAGCCTGCGCTGGTACTCGGCGTAGACCTGCGCGACGATGCCTGCCATCTCGTCGGCGGCCTCCGACGCCTCGGCCGCCGCCTGCTCCGGCCCGATCAGCTCGTTCTTGAGGTTGGAGATGCCGTTGGCCAGCAGCCGCGGCGAATACCGCTTGGTGTCCAGGCCCAGATCCTTGCCGATCATCATCAGCAGTCGCCGGGAATCGTCGGAGTCGTAGATGGAGAAGTTGGAGTTCAGCCCGGGCAGCAGCGAGGCCTGGTTGCGCAGGATCCGCACGCACGTGGAGTGAAACGTCGACACCCACATGGCCCGCGCCCGCGGGCCCACCAGCCCCACCACCCGCTCGCGCATCTCGGCGGCGGCCTTGTTGGTGAAGGTGATGGCCAGCACCTGGCCGACCCCGACCTCGCGCGCGGCCAGCAGGTAGGCGATCCGCCGGGTGAGCACCGCCGTCTTACCCGACCCGGCCCCCGCCACGATCAGCAGCGGCGACCCCTCATGCAGCACCGCCTGGCGCTGCTGCGGGTTGAGCCCGTCGAGCAGATCCGAGTGGTGTTGGTCGGTTTCGGGGGCGGGGGCGGGCACGGAGGGGATGGTCATCGTGCCCCAAACCTACCGCCGACCGGGGACATGCTTTGCGCGGAGCCCACCGTGACTGAGACTATCGACACCGTGCCCGACATCGATGACCTGCGCCGAGAGATCGACGAACTCGACGCCACCATATTGGCCGCTATCCAGCGGCGCACCGAGGTCTCCAAGGAGATCGGCAAGGTCCGCATGGCCTCCGGTGGCACCCGGCTGGTGCACAGCCGCGAGATGAAGGTCATCGAGCGCTTCAGCGCGCTCGGTCCCGAGGGCAAAGACCTGGCGATGCTGTTGCTGCGGCTCGGCCGCGGCCGGCTCGGGCACTGAGGTCCCGGAGCCTCAGCGCTTCGGCTCCTTGAGCGAGTCCACCAGCCACGGCGTCAGCCACTTCACCGCCTCGGCGGTGGGGTGCACACCGTCGCTGCGCATCCGGATCCCGTCGATCCGCGCGGTGTAACTGCCGCCCGGGTTGAGCTTGGCGTTGAAGTCCAGCACCGATACGTTGGGCCGGTTGCCGACGGCCTTGCGCAGCATCGCGTTCCACTCCTCGACCCGAGCCGGCTGGTCCTCGGGGTAGAGGCTGCCGTCGGCGCGTTCACCCCGGCGGTTGTAGGGGGCCGTCGTCACCGCCACCCGCGCCCCGGTCGAGCCCAGGATGTCCAGCGCCCGCCGCAGCTCACCGGCCAGATAGCCGTCGTAGTCGTCGTCGCCGATGTGGGTCCACTCCCCGTCGTGCATCCGGTCGACGATCTCCCAGCGGCCGATCATCAGCAGCACGGTGTCGGGCCGGTCGTGCCTGAGCCGCTGGGCCCAGCGTTCCGGCCAGGTGTCGCATTCGGGCTTCTGGTTGATCGTCTCCCCCGCCGACCGGTACGGCCCGCCGCGGGCGATGCCGCAGCCGATGGTGGTGTAGTCGCTGAAGCTCAGCCCCGGCGTCTTCGGCAGATACCGCATGAGCGTCCAGGCCACCGAATCGCCGAACACCGCGACGGTGCGGGTGCCCGGGGCGCGGCGCACCGGCGGCGAACCGACCGCGACGGGCACCTCGGCCCCCCGCTGCTCCTGGATCGCCGCGGCGGACATCACGTCGGGGCCCGGTTCGGCGGGCCGGGTGTCGACCGGGATGACGGTCATGGTCGCGACGGCCGCCGTGGCCACCGTGGCCGCGGCCAGCGGGAGCATCGGCACATGCTGGGGCCGCCAGCGTCGCACCGGTTGCTCGATGAGCAGCCAGCACAGCCAGGACGCCCCGATCGTCACCGCACACCGCAGGGCCAGCAGGGACCAGCCGGTCAGCCCGGTGCGTTCGCCGTTGAGGATCAGGAAGATCGGCCAGTGCCACAGATACACGCCGTAGGAGATGGCACCGAGCGCCACCAGGGGGCGCCACGCCAGCGCGCGGGCCACATAGCCGTTCTGGTCGAGCGCGACGGGTGCGACGATGAGCACCGCGCCCAGCGCCACCGCGATCAGCAGGCCGTGCCGGAAGTCGGCCGCGCTGCCGGTGGCCAGGTGCGCGGCGACCGCGAGCAGCGCGATCCCGGGTATCGGCGCCAGCCAGGCGATCCAGCGCCGCCACCGGGTGCGGATCAGCGTTCCCGAGACGGTGAGCGCCGACCAGTCCCGCACCAGCAGCGCCGCGGCGGCCGCACCGATCAGCAGCGCCTGGGCTCTGGTGTCGGTGCCGAAGTACACCCGGTTCAGCGCGTCCGGATCGTCGGCACCGCCGAGCAGCAGGATCGACGCGGCCGCCGATGCGGCCACACCGCCCGCCGCGAGCACGAACACCGAGATCCGGACCGCGCGTGCCGAGCGCCTGCGCAGCAGCAGCATCGCGCCCACCAGCAGCAGCGGCCAGATCAGATAGTACTGCTCCTCGACGCCGAGCGACCAGGTGTGCTGCAGCGGTGAGGGCGTCGCGCCCTGGCTGAAGTAGTCGGCCCGTTGGGCGACGAAGGCCCAGTTGGCAATCCAGAAGAAGGCCGCGACGGCGTCGTCGCGCAGCGAGGTCACCGCATCGGGCGGGAACAGGTCGCGCGCGACGACGACGGCCAGCGTCATCACCAGCATCGCGGGCAGCAGCCTGCGGGCCCGCCGGATCCAGAACCCCTTGAGGTCGATGCGGTCGGTCCTGGCGAACTCGTCGAGCAGCAGCGAGGTGATCAGGAATCCGCTGAGGACGAAGAAGACGTCGACGCCGATGAAGCCGCCCGCGACCCCCGGCACCCCGCCGTGACCGGCCAGCACCAGCAACACCGCGATCGCGCGGATGCCGTCGAGGGCGGGGATGTCGCGCCGCTTGGGTGCGGTCCGGCTGCGGCGGGCGGTCAGACCGGCAGCACGGACTGGCGCCGCAGTCACGTCATGCCCTCCCGTCTGGCGTCTGAAGCGTTGAGTTTATTCGCGCGAGCAGACGCGAAAGTCCCCCGAGACCGGCGTGTCGGGGGACTTTCGCTGGGGGTACCTCCCGCTTGCGGGGGACTGCTCGCGCGGGCCGAGTGAGCTGGGTTACTTGGTGAAGGCGACGTATTTGGTGTCGACGTACTCCTCGATGCCCTCGACGCCGCCCTCGCGGCCGAACCCGGACTCCTTGATACCGCCGAACGGCGCCGCCGGATCGGAGATGACGCCGCGGTTGACGCCGACCATCCCCGATTCCAGGCCCTCGGCAACCCGCAGCGCCCGGTCCAGTGATTGCGTGAAAACGTAGGCGGCCAGCCCGTATTCGGTGTCGTTTGCGGCCGCGACCCCCTCGTCCTCGGTGTCGAACCCGGTGATCGGCGCGACGGGTCCGAAGACCTCCTCTTTGAGGATGCGGGCGTCGGCGGGCACATCGGCCAGCACGGTGGCCGGGTAGAAGTTGCCCGCACCGCCGGGCGCGACGCCGCCGATGGCGACCGTCGCGCCCTTGGACACCGCGTCGGAGACCAGTTCGGTGACCTTGGCGACCTGCTTGGAATTGATCAGCGGGCCCAGCGTGGACGACGGGTCGATGCCCTTGCCGAGGGTGAACTCGCTCATCCGTTTGACCAGCTTGTCGGTGAACTCCTGGCGCACCGAGTTGGCGACGTGGAACCGGTTGGCCGCGGTGCAGGCCTCACCGCCGTTGCGCATCTTGGCCGCGATCGCGCCGTCGACGGCCGCGTCCAGGTCGGCGTCGTCGAACACGATGAACGGCGCGTTGCCGCCCAGCTCCATCGAGGTGCGCAGCAGCTTGTCCGCCGACTGCTTCACCAGGGACTTGCCGACGCCGGTCGAGCCGGTGAAGGTCAGCTTGCGCAGCCGTCCGTCATCGACGAGCGCGCCGGTCACCCCGCCCGGGTCGCTGGTCGGCAACACCGACAGCACCCCCTTGGGCAGGCCGGCCTCGCCCATCAGCTTGGCCAGCAGCAGCATGGTCAGCGGGGTCTCCTGGGCGGGCTTGACGATCATGGTGCAGCCCGCGGCAAAGGCCGGGCCCATCTTGCGGGTGCCCATGGCCAGCGGGAAGTTCCACGGGGTGATGGCGTAGCACGGTCCGACGGGTTGTTTGGTCACCAGGATGCGGCCGGTGCCCGCCGGGCTGGTGGTGTAGCGGCCATCGATGCGTACGGCCTCCTCGGCGAACCAGCGGAAGAACTCCGCGCCGTATTTGACCTCACCCTTGCTCTCGGCGACCACCTTGCCCATCTCCAGGGTCATCAGCGCGGCGATGTCGTCGGCGCGCGCGGTGATGGTGTCGAACACCGAGCGCAGGATCTCGCCCCGCTCACGGGGTGCGGTCGCGGCCCACTCGGCCTGCACCACGCAGGCGGCGTCGAGTGCGGCGATCGCGTCCTCGGCGGTGGCGTCGCCGACGGCGGTCAGCACCTGATCGTCGCTGGGGTCGAGCACGTTGAACGTCGACGAGGCCGCACGCTCCTCACCGCCGATCCACAATCCTGTTGGTACGGATGAAATCAGGCCTTCAATGTGCATACATCCATCATGTACACCTTCGAGGCGCGCGCCGCATTAAGGTCGGGAGAATGAGTGCTGACATCACCGCAACACCCGCATGGCAAGCATTGTCGGAGCACCATGACGACGTCGGCGCCAAGCATCTGACCGAGTTGTTCGCCGAGGATCCCTCGCGCGGCACCGAGCTGACCCTGTCGGTCGGCGATCTCTACATCGACTACAGCAAGCACCGGCTGACCCGCAGAACGCTGGAGCTGCTGGTCGACCTCGCCACGGCCGCGGGGTTGGAGGCCCGTCGTGATGCGATGTTCGCCGGTGAGCACATCAACACCTCCGAGGACCGCGCGGTGCTGCACACCGCGCTGCGCCTGCCCGCCGACGCCTCGCTGACCGTGGACGGCCAGGACGTGGTCGCCGATGTGCACTCCGTCCTGGATGCGATGGGTGATTTCACCGACCGGCTGCGCAGCGGTGAGTGGACCGGGGCCACCGGTGAGCGGATCAAGACCGTGGTCAACATCGGCATCGGCGGCTCGGATCTGGGTCCGGTGATGGTTTACGACGCGTTGCGGCATTACGCCGACGCCGGTATCTCGGCCCGGTTCGTGTCCAATGTCGACCCGGCCGACCTGGTCGCCAAGCTGGACGGACTGGACCCGGCCACAACACTTTTCATCGTGGCGTCGAAGACGTTCTCCACGCTGGAGACGTTGACCAACGCCACCGCGGCGCGGCGCTGGCTGACCGATGCGCTGGGCGACGCTGCGGTGTCCAAGCATTTCGTCGCGGTCTCGACGAACAAGAAGCTGGTCGACGACTTCGGCATCAACACCGACAACATGTTCGGGTTCTGGGACTGGGTCGGTGGTCGCTATTCGGTCGACTCGGCCATCGGCCTGTCGGTGATGGCGGTGATCGGCCGGGAACGGTTCGCCGAGTTCCTGGCCGGGTTCCACCTGGTCGACGAGCATTTCCGGACCGCACCGCTGGCGTCCAACGCGCCGGCGCTGCTCGGCCTGATCGGGCTGTGGTATTCGAGTTTCTTCGATGCTCAATCACGTGTGGTGCTGCCCTATTCCAATGACCTGTCGCGGTTCGCGGCGTATCTGCAGCAGCTGACCATGGAATCGAACGGTAAATCGGTGCGGGCCGACGGCACCCCCGTGACGACGGACACCGGCGAAATCTATTGGGGCGAGCCGGGAACCAACGGCCAGCACGCGTTCTATCAGCTGCTGCACCAGGGCACCCGGCTGATCCCGGCCGACTTCATCGGGTTCAGCCGGCCCACCGACGACCTGCCCACGGCCGACGGTACCGGCAGCATGCACGACCTGCTGATGAGCAACTTCTTCGCTCAGACCCAGGTGCTGGCCTTCGGTAAGACTGCCGAAGCTATTGCGGCCGAAGGGACTCCGGCCGCGGTCGTGCCACACAAGGTGATGCCCGGCAACCGACCGACGACGTCAATCCTGGCCACCCAGTTGACGCCGTCGGTCGTCGGCCAGTTGATCGCGCTGTACGAGCACCAGGTCTTCACCGAGGGAGTGATCTGGGGTATCGACTCGTTCGACCAATGGGGTGTCGAACTCGGCAAGACCCAGGCCAAGGCGCTACTGCCGGTGATCACCGCCGAGGCGGCGCCGGCCGAGCAGTCGGACTCGTCGACCGACGCGCTGGTCCGTCGCTATCGGACCGCGCGCGGGCGCTCGAGTTAGCCGAGTGCGCGGGCGCTCGAGTCAGCCGACCGGGGGCACCGGGATCGAGGTGCACAGGCCAGGGACACAGCCGCTCGCGCCACCCGGCCCGGCCGAGCCCTCCACACCCCCGGGAACCGCGCCTGAAGCGCCCCCCGGACCCGCCGAACCGGCGGGTCCGCCGGGAACGGCGCCGGTGGCACCGTCGGGTCCCGCGGCCGGCGGCGCACACGGAGTGCCGTCGGCCTCGACACACGGGACCGGGGGCGGAGGTGCGGGCTCCGCGAGTGCCGACGGGGCGAGCGCAATCCCAGTCGCCGCAGCACCTGCAATGAACATCGAGGCAATCAGTTTTGAACTCATGCTGGGTGGTCTACCCACGTTCCGCGGCCGCCAAAACCCATCGATTGCTGTGAGCCCTCGCACGGTCCGGCTTGCACACGGATGCCTGCCCTGGGAATTTGCCGTTCCCGGAAGGGATGTCGACCTGCCCGGCGGTTAGCGACTTTTCAGCGACAATCGCCACTTGCGCACCAGGGACCCCGTTCGTCATGCGGCCGATCAATACTCACG
>NZ_JBSFPX010000216.1:0-10902 GCF_053588415.1 Mycobacterium sp. NPDC003449 | reverse complement strand
CCTGGTGATGGACACCGGCGCATCCATCGCGCCCTACAACCACTTCGAACTGGGCCAGCCGATCCTGACCGAATACGTCTGGGGCCGCCAGGTGGGGGAGAACACGATCAACCCATGAGTATCAAGGGCACGATTATCAAGCTCGGCATCTTCTCGCTGGTGCTGCTCACCTTCACCGCGATGATCTTCGTGGTGTTCGGCCAGATCCGGTTCAACCGAACCTCGGAGTATTCGGCGATTTTCGACAACGTGAGTGGGCTGCGCACCGGGCAGTTCGTCCGGGCGTCGGGCGTCGAGGTGGGCAAGGTCTCCGAGGTCGACCTGATCAACGGTGGCGAGCAGGCCGAGGTCACGTTCAGCGTCGAGAAGTCGCTGCCGCTGTTCGACGAGAGCACCGCGGCGATTCGCTACGAGGATCTGATCGGCAACCGTTACCTGGAACTCAAGCGCGGCCAGAGCAATACGATCATCCCGCCGGGCAGCACCATCCCGCTCGAAAGGACCGAACCCGCACTGGATCTCGACGCATTGGTGGGTGGCTTCCGGCCGCTGTTCCGGTCACTGGAACCGGACAAGGTCAACACGATCGCCAAATCGATCATCACGATCTTCCAGGGGCAGGGCGGCACCATCAGCGACATCCTGGACCAGACGGCGCAGCTCACCCAGAGCATCGCCGACCGCGACCAGGCCATCGGCGAGGTGATCAAGAACCTCAACACGGTGCTCGACACCACCGTCAAACACCAGAAGCAGTTCGATGAAACCCTGGTCAACTTCGAGACGCTCATCACCGGGCTGAAGAACCGTGCCGACCCGATCGGAGCGTCGGTGGGCAACATCAGCAACGCGGCGGGCTCGCTGGCCGATCTGCTCTCCGACAACCGGCCCTTGCTCAAGGACACCGTCGGCCAGCTCGAAGTGATCCAGCAGCCGCTGATCGATCAGCGGGCCGAGGTCAACGACACCCTGACCAAGATCCCCCAGGCGCTCAAGATCCTCGGCCGTGCCGGTGGCATCTACGGTGACTTCTTCAACTTCTACGCCTGCGATCTCACGTTGAAGCTCAACGGATTGCAGCCCGGTGGCCCGGTCAGGACAGTCAAGATCACATCGCAGCCGTCGGGTAGGTGCACGCCGAAATGAGAACACTCGAGGGTTCCGACCGGTTCCACAAGGGGCTGATGGGCGTCATCGTGGTTGCCCTCATCATCGGTGTCGGTTCGACGCTGACCAGTGTGCCGATGTTGTTCGCCGTCCCCACTTACTACGGGCAGTTCGCCGATACCGGCGGCCTGAACACCGGCGACAAGGTCCGCATCGCCGGTATGGATGTCGGCACCGTCAAGAGCATGGACATCAACGGCGACAAGGTCGAGATCGGTTTCACGCTCGGCGGCCGCACCATCGGCACCGCGAGCCGTGCCGCGATCCGCACCGATACCATCCTGGGCCGCAAGAACATCGAGATCGAGCCGCGCGGCAGTGAGACGCTGTCCCCGCGGGGCATGCTGCCGCTCGGGCAGACGACGACGCCCTATCAGATCTACGACGCGTTCCTCGACGTCACGCGCAACGCATCGGGCTGGGACACCCAGTCGGTGAAGCAGTCGCTGAATGTGTTGTCGGAGACCGTGGATCAGACGAATCCGCACCTGAGCGCGGCGCTCGACGGTGTGGCCAGGTTCTCCGACACGATCGGCAAGCGCGATGAGGACGTCAAGAAGCTGTTGGCGAACGCGAACAAGATCGCCACGGTGCTCGGTGACCGCAGCACGCAGATCAACCAGCTGCTGGTGAACGCGCAGACCCTGCTGGCCGCGGTGAACCAACGCGGCCAGGCGGTGAGCATGCTGCTGGAGCGGGTTTCGGCGGTATCGCATCAGGTCGAGGGGTTGATCAACGACAACCCGAACCTCAACCACGTGCTGGAGCAGTTGCGCACGGTCAGCGACATCCTGGTGGACCGCAAACAGGATCTCGCCGACACCCTCAGCGTCGCAGGCAAGTTCATCACGTCACTGGCCGAGGCGCTGGCATCGGGACCGTACTTCAAGGTGATGCTGGTGAACCTGATCCCCCCGACGATCCTGCAGCCGTTCGTCGACGCGGCGTTCAAGAAGCGCGGCATCGATCCGGAAGAGTTCTGGCGCAACGCCGGTCTGCCCGCCTTCCGCTTCCCCGATCCGAACGGCGAGCGCCACGAGAATGGCGCACCGCCCGCGGCCCCGACCCCGCTGGAGGGCACCCCGGAACATCCCGGTCCCGCCGTGCCGCCGGGCTCGCCGTGCTCGTACACGCCACCGGCGGACGGCATTCCGTCCCCGGGCAACCCGCTGCCGTGCGCGCATCTCACCCAGGGCCCTTACGGCGACAACCCGTACGGCCCGAACTACGGTGGGCCCGATGTCGCGACGTCGGCGCCCAATCCCGATGGTGTGGCGCATTCACCCGGGGTGCCGAGTGCGGCGATCCCCGGTCAGATGCCGCCGGATCAGCCGGGTGCTCCGGTCGAACTGGCCCCCGGCCCGCCCGGGGCCCGCACGGTCCCGATCGCCCCGCAGCCGGGTCTGCCGGAGAACATCCCCGGCTTCGCACCGCACCCGCCGCCGCTGAACGCACCTCCCGCGCCGCCCGGGCCGGGTCCGGAGCTGGCGCCCGCCGGTGCGCCTCCGCTTCCTGGCAATCCGCCGTTCCTTCCACCAGGTTCGCAAGGGGGTTAGGCGAGCGCCATGTCAACGATCTTCAACATCCGAAACCTCAAGTTGCCGCATGTCTCCCGGCTCGCGGCGATCATCGGCGCGCTGCTCGTGGTGGTCGCGCTGGTGGTCGGCTACTTCGGGATGAACCTGTACAAGCGGATCACCACCACCACCGTCACCGCCTACTTCCCCGAGGTGCTCGCGCTCTATCCCGGTGACAAGGTCCTCATCATGGGCGTCAAGGTCGGCGCGATCGACTCGATCGAGACCGCGGGCGACAAGATGAAGGTGGTCTTCCACTTCAGCAGCAAGTACAAGGTGCCGGAGAACGCGACCGCCTCGGTGCTGAACCCGAGTCTGGTGGCCTCACGGGTCATCCAGCTCTCGCCGCCCTACACGGGCGGGCCTGCCATGCAGAACGATGCGGTGATCCCGATCCAGAACACCCAGATCCCGATCGAATACGACGAACTGCGCAATCAGGTAACCCGGCTGCTCGCCGATCTTGGCCCCACCCCGCAGCAGCCGAAGGGCCCGTTCGGCGACATCATCGAATCCTTCGCCGACGGTTTCGCGGGCAAGGGCGAGCAGGTCAACCGGACGCTCAACGGCCTGTCGGAGGCGTTGACCACCCTCAACCAGGGGCGGGGCGATTTCTTCGCCGTCGTGAAGAGCCTCGCGCTGTTCGTCAACGCCCTGCACAAGAGCGATCAGCAGTTCGTGGCGCTCAACAACGATCTCGCCCAGTTCACCAACTCGTTCACCAACACCGATCAGGAGTTGGCGACCGCGCTGCAGGATCTCGACCGGTTGCTCAAGACCACCCGTGAGTTCCTGGACCGCAACGGCGGCGTGCTCGCGCACGACGTCAACAACCTGTCGGAGGCGACGACGGCGATCCTGCAGCCCGAGCCGCGCAACGGCCTGGAAACCGGTCTGCACGCCTACCCGAACCTGGCCGCCAACGTCGTCAACATCGTCGCGCCCAACCAGGGCGGCATCATCGGCCTGCCGGTGCTGCCTGGCCTGACCAACTTCTCCAACCCGCTGCAGTTCGTCTGCAGTTCCATCCAGGCCGGCAGCCGCCTGGGCTACCAGGATTCGGCGGAACTGTGCGCTCAATACCTGGCGCCGATCATGGATGCGATCAAGTTCAACTATCTGCCGTTCGGCATGAACATGGCCAGCACCGCGATGACGCTGCCCAAGCAGATCGCCTACTCCGAGAAGCGGTTGCAGCCGCCGCCGGGGTACAAGGACACCACGGTGCCCGGCATCTGGTCGCGGGACACATTGTTCTCGCACGGCAACCACGAGCCGGGCTGGACCGTGGCGCCGGGCATGCAGGGTGTACAGGTGCAGCCGTTCACCCAGAACATGCTGACGCCGGAGTCGCTGTCGGAGTTGATGGGTGGCCCCGACATCGTCGCGCCCGCCGCCCCACCCGCGTTCGGGGTGCCGCCGGGAGGCAACCTGCCCGGCCCGCCGAACTCCTACGACGAGCGGAATCCGTTGCCACCGCCGTGGTATCCGCAGCCCGGTCCGCCGCCGGCCCCGGCTCCCGGGGTGATCCCCGGTGATCCGCTGGCCGCCGTCGCGCCCGCCCCGGCACCCGCGGCTCCGGCGCCCGCCGCGCCTGCGCCTCCGGGTCCGCCGCTGCCCGCCGAAGCAGGAGCAGGGTGATCAACGTGAGCTTGAGAATGCGTAACTGGAGTCGCATCGGTCGGCGGGTCGCGGTCCTGGCCGCGGCGGCGCTGATCCTGACTTCATGCGGTCAGTGGCGCGGTGTGGCCAACGTGCCGTTGCCGGGTGGGCCGGGCACCGAGTCGGGCAGCACCACGCTGTACGTGCAGATGCCGGAGACGTTGGCGCTCGACGCCAACAGCCGGGTGCGGGTGCGGGATGTGTTCGTCGGCCGGGTCCGCTCGATCGAATTGATCAACTGGGTGCCGACGCTGACCCTGGATATTCAGCCCGGCGTCAAGCTGCCGAAGAACACGCTCGCCAAGATCGGCCAGACCAGCCTGCTGGGCTCGCAGCACGTCGAGCTGAACCCGCCGGACAATCCGTCCAGCGAGATGCTCCGCAATGGTGACACCATCCCGCTGGCGCAGTCGTCGGCCTATCCGTCGATCGAGCGGACGCTCGCGGGCATCTCGGGCATCCTGACCGGTGGTGGCATTCCGAACATCGAGGTCATCCAGACCGAGGTGTTCAACATTCTCAACGGCCGCGGCGATCAGATCCGGGACTTTCTGGGCCGCCTCGACACCTTCACCGACGAACTCAACCAGCAGCGCCAGGACATCACCCGCGCCATCGATTCGACCGACCGGCTGCTCAACATCGTGGCCCAGCGCAACGACACGCTGGACCGGGTGCTGACCGAGTTCCCGCCGCTGATCCAGCATTTCGCCGAGACCCGCGATCTGTTCGCCGATGCGGTCACCGCGCTGGGCCGGTTGTCGGCGGCCGCCGACGACACCCTGTCGAACTCCAACGCGAATCTGCACACCAATCTGCAGAATCTGCAACGGCCGCTCAAGCAGCTGAGCCGGGCCGCCCCGTACCTGGTCGGTGCGCTCAAGCTGATCCTCACCGTGCCGTTCAACATCGACAACGTGCCGAAGGCGATTCGCGGCGATTACATCAACGTGTCGTTGAAGCTGGACCTCACGCTGAGCTCGGTGGACAACGCGTTCCTGTCCGGGACCGGTGTCTCGGGCATGCTGCGGGCGCTCGAACAGGCCTGGGGCCGTGACCCGAACACGATGATCCCGGACGTCAGGTTCACGCCGAACCCGCACGACGCACCCGGTGGACCGCTGGTGGAAAGGGGGGAGTGAGACATGCTGCTGACCCGCTTCATCAAGATGCAGCTCGTCATCTTCCTGACGCTGACACTGGTCGCCCTCGTCGTGCTGGCGCTGCTGTACCTGCGGCTGCCGACCTGGGCGGGGGTCGGGATGTACAAGCTCAACGCCGAACTGCCCAACTCGGCGGGCCTGTACACGACCGCCAACGTCACCTACCGCGGCACCACCATCGGCAAGGTGACCTCGGTGGAGCCCACCGAGCGGGGCGCCAGGGTCGGGATGGAGATCTACAACCAGTACAAGATCCCGGTCGACGCGAGTGCGAACGTGCACTCGGTGTCGGCGGTCGGTGAGCAGTTCATCGACCTGATCTCGGAGAGCGACCCCAAGCAGTACTTCAGCGAGGGCCAGACCATCACCAAGGGCACGGTGCCCGCCGAGGTGGGCCCGGCGCTGGACGCGGCCGAACACGGTCTCGCGGTGTTGCCGAAGGAGAAGATCGGCAGCCTGCTCGACGAGGCCGCCAAGGCGTTCGGCGGGCTGGGCCCCTCGCTGCAGCGGCTGGTCGATTCGACGCAGGCGGTGGCGGGCGACTTCAAGGCCAACATCGATCCGGTCAACGACATCGTCGAGAACTCGGGCCCGATCATCGACAGCCAGGTGAACTCGGGCGATGCGATATCGCGGTGGGCGGCGAACCTGAACACCCTGGCCGCGCAGAGCGCCCAGAACGACGCGGCCCTGCGCAGTGGTCTGCAGCAGGCGGCGCCGACGGCCGATCAGCTCAATGCGGTGTTCAGCGACGTCCGGGATTCCCTGCCGCAGACGTTGGCGAACCTGGAGATCGTCATCGACATGCTCAAGCGCTACAACAAGAACGTCGAGCAGGTGCTGGTGGTGCTGCCCCAGGGGGCGTCGATCGCCCAGACCGCGACGATCTTCGCCCCCGACGGTCTGCTGCACTTCGGCCTCGGGATCAACCAGCCGCCGCCGTGCCTGACCGGCTTCCTGCCTGCCTCGCAGTGGCGCTCGCCGGCCGATACCAGGACCGAACCGCTGCCCTCCGGGCTGTACTGCAAGATCCCGAAGGATGCGCCGAACGCGGTCCGCGGTGCCCGCAACTATCCGTGCGCCGATGTGCCGGGTAAGCGGGCCGCCACCCCGGCCGAATGCCGGGACAACGAGCCGTATCAGCCACTGGGTACCAACCCCTGGTACGGCGATCCGAATCAGATCCGCAACTGCCCGGCTCCCGGCGCGCGATGCGATCAGCCGGTCGATCCGGGCCGGGTCATCCCGGCCCCGTCGATCAACAACGGTCTGAACCCGTTGCCCGCGAGTCAGCTGCCGCCCCCGGAGGTGGGCGGATCGGCGCCGTCGAGCGATCCGCTGACCGCGCCCCGCGGCGGCAGTGTCAGCTGCAGTGGACAACAACCCAACCCCTGCATCTACACTCCGGCAGCAGGTTCGACAGCTACCTACAGCCCGTCCAACGGTGAGGTGGTCGGTCCCGGCGGTGTGAAGTACTCCGTCAGCAACTCGAACAAACCAGGAGATGACGGATGGAAGGAGATGCTGGCGCCAGCCGGCTGAACCTTGCCGACCAGCAGGAACCGGAGCTCACCGAACCCCAGGATGACAAGCGGCGCCCATCGCGGCTGGGCCGGGGCGCGATGGCCGGGATCTGCGCCGGGCTGCTGGTGTTGACGGCGGCCGCCGGAGTCGGCGGCTATCTGGCCCTGCGTGCGCACGCCGCCAGCGAGCGGATCGCGGGCGACGAGGCCGAGGCGCTGCAGGCGGCCAAGGATTGCGTGACGGCCACCCAGGCACCCGACACGCAGGCGATGATCGAGGCACAGACCAAGATCATCGAATGCGCGACCGGCGACTTCGGGGCGCAGGCCGGACTGTACAGCGGCATGTTGATGGACGCCTACCAGGCGGCCAATGTGACCGTGAAGGTGTCCGATATGCGGGCCGCGGTGGAAAAGCACAACGACGACGGCTCGATGGATCTGCTGGTCGCGATGCGGGTGCTGGTGACCAACAGCGAGAAGACCGACGAGGAACAGGGCTACCGGCTGCGGGTCCAGATGGCGCGGGCCGAGGACGGCAACTACAAGGTCGCGAGACTCGATCAGGTCACGTCGTGACGGTTGTGCCGGTGGCGCCGCAGGCGCCATGGACGGCGCGCGTCGGTGCGTTCGCGATCGATGTGCTGCCGGGCGCCGCGGCCGTCGTCACGTTGGCGTTGCTGGCCCTGTCGGCACCGCTCTACGGCTGGCTGTGGTGGGTCTACTTCGTGACCGCGGCCGTGGTGACGATCGTCGTCGTGGTCAACCGGGTGTGGCTGCCCGCGACGACCGGCTGGTCGTTGGGTCGTGCGGTGCTGGGGCTGCGGGTGGTGACCCCCGACGGTGCGCCCGCCGGAGTGCTGCGCCTGCTGGCGCGCGAGTTGGCCCACCTGCTGGACACGGCCGCGGTGTTCATCGGCTGGTTGTGGCCGCTGTGGGACGGGCGGAAGCGGACCTTCGCCGACCTGCTGGCCCGCACCGAGGTGCACCGGGTCGAACCCGCGGGGCCGCAGGCGCGGCAGCGGGCCGGGGCGATGCTGGTGGCGGCCACGGCGCTGTGTGTGATCGCGGCCGGCCTTGGCTACCTGATGCTGTACCGGCAGAACCAGGCGATCCAGCAGGCTCGCGAGCAGATCGCGGCGGAGGGCCCGCGGATCGTCGAACAGATGCTCAGTTACGGGGTTGATTCGGTCGACCCGGATTTCACCAAGGCCCGCGATCTCGCCACCGACAACTACCGGCCGCAGCTGATCGCCCAGCAGGATGCGGTGCGCAAGGCCGGTCCGACCACCAACGAGTACTGGGCGGTGAGCAGTGCGGTGCTGCCCGGCACGACCAAGACCGAGGCCGCGATGATCCTGGCGATGCAGGGCCAGCGCGGTGTCAACCCGCAGGAGCTGAAGTTCCTCACCGCGACCGTGCGGGTCGACTTCCGTAAGTCCGACGGCCACTGGCAGGTCGACAACCTGACCGTGCTGAAGAAGCCGCAGATGAACGAGACGGGACAGTGAGCCCCCGGCGCCGGGTCGAACCCGGGGAACCCGACTACTTCGCGGTCGAGCCGAAACCGCCGATCCGGTGGGGACTTCCCGTGGTCGGATTGGTGTGCGCGTTGCTGATCGCCGCCGTGATCGCCGGCAGCACCTTCATGTTCGTGAAGAACCAGTCCGACCGCGACGGCGAGGCCAAGGACGCTGCCGCGCTCGGCTACGTGCGCGAGTTCATGACCGTGTACACCACGATCGATCCCTTCCACGCCAACGACTATGCGGACCGCATCTTGACGCAGGCCACCGGCGACTTCCAGAAGATGTTCCAGGAGAAGAAGAACGAGATCGTCGTGCAGGTGGCCCGAGTGGAACCGACCGCGGGAACGGTGCTGGAGGCGGGTATCCAGCGCTGGAACGACAATGGCAGCGCCGATGTGCTGGTCGCGATCAAGATCGACACCCGGTCACCCGATGGGAAAACCACGATCGAGAGCGGAAGCCGTTGGGTGGCAACGACGATCCGGGAAGGACAGCAGTGGAAGATCAGCCAGCTGATTCAGGTGATCTGACCCCCCGCCGGCGCTTCCCGTGGCGGCGCCGCGGGAAGGCGGCCGGCGCCGAGACCCCGGTCGCCGACCAGCCGAGCACCGAGCCGTCGGCCGAACCGCCCGAAGAGGCCCGCGCCAAACCCCGGCCGATGGGCAAGGGGGCGCGGGCGGCCGCCGCCGTGGAAGCAACGCACACCGAGCCCGAACCGGACGCGGAAGTCGAGCCGAAGGCCGACGTCGAGTCCGACGTCGAGTCAGAGACGGAACCGGCACCCGAGCCCGACGCGGAGGCAGAAGCCGAATCGGAGCCCGAGCCCGACGCGGAGTCAGAATCCGAGCCCGACGCGGAGGCCGAGCCGCAGCCAGAAGCCGAATCGGAGCCCGAGCCGGAACCTGTCCTGGTCCCGCACCAGCCCGCCGGCAAGCGCCTGACCTACGCGGCCGCCGGAGCGGCGGGCTTGTTCGTGGCGGCCGGCGCGTTCGCCGGGGCCATGGCGCAGCCGTACCTGTCCGACCGTGCGCTGGTGGACACCAAACTCCAAGTGGCCCAGACCTCGGCGGATGCCATCACCACGTTGTGGTCATACACACCGGACAACATCGAGTCGTTGCCGGACCGGGCCGAGCGGTATTTGTCGAACGACTTCGCCGTCGAGTACCGCAGGTTCATCGACTCGATCGTGCCGTCCAACAAGCAGGCCCAGATCAGCAATGAGACCCAAGTGGTGGGCACGGCGGTGGAAACCATCACGCCGACCGAGGCCACCGCGATCGTCTACACCAACTCGGTGTCGACCAGTCCGGTCACCAAAAACGTTCCGTCCCTGCGGTACCTATCCTATCGGCTGTCGCTGACCCATGTCGACGGGCAGTGGCGGATCACCCAGATGCCTGCCTTGACTCAGCTGGATCTGTCGCCGCAGTTGTAGCGATCACGTGGATCAGGGTTCCACGGCCCTCAACGGATCGCGGTGCCTAACAAGTTCCGGGTCGCGATGTTGAGGCGAGCTCACGGCGACTGCTGGAATCTGTATCCGTTTGTATTACGCTTGGAATGTGGCGGACGAATTGTTCGATCTGGATCGGCTCGACCCAGAGGATCCGTTCGAGGTCGACACTCAAGCCGCGCATCTGTTCAAGCACCCACGCCTGGGCATCGAGGATGTTCGCGAAGTCTGGGCTTCAGACCCGATGTTCTACCCCGCCAAACCACCCGCTCATTGGCTGATGGTCGCCGAAGTGGACGGCATCGTCCTGATGGTGCCCCTCGCCCCGGCTCGCGACGGCAACGTAAGACGATGTCGTCCGATCGGCTGCTACCAGGCTGCTAAACAACTCGCTGACCAGTACCGGAGAGATAGATGAACCACCCCATGACACCTGACGAGGAGTACGAGTTCTACGCACGTCCGGAAAACCAGGAACCGCAAGGACCAGGGCGCCGCCGATTGACCGCCACGGTGCCCGTGCGCTTCCCGCCCGAGCTGCTGGAGCAAGTGCGCGCCGCGGCCGCCGCGGATGACCGCTCGGTATCGTCCTGGATTCGCCGTGCAGTCGAACACGAACTCCGTCACCCAGCCTGACGCAGCTGGATCTGTCGCCGCAGTTGTAGCGATCGCGTGGATCAGGGTTCGTAGCGGATCGGGCCAGGGCTCCACATCCCCGAGCGGGTCGCGGTGCCGAGGTCGATCCGGGCGGGTCGGGCGTCGACGATGGTGTCCAGCCTGCGCAGCGAGCCCCAGTCCCGGCCCCAGTCGTCGGACAGATAGGTG
>NZ_JBSFPX010000215.1:0-10929 GCF_053588415.1 Mycobacterium sp. NPDC003449 | reverse complement strand
ACTGAACATGGTGGCGGTCGGCGGGCTGGCCCCGACGGTGTGGGGCTGGCGCCACCGTCCGGTGTGGCGCTGGTTCGTGCTGGGCTCGGGCGTCGGGGTGCTCTGCGGTTGGGTGGTGCTGCTGGGTGTAGCGGTCGGGCAGTAGCCGGTCAGGCCACCAGGGTGTGCGCCAGGCGCGTGCGCCATGCCGCCACGTCGTCACCCTCGACCCCCAGGATGCGCAGCACCACCTGATCGGCACCGGCCGCCCGGTACTCGGCGACGCGCTCGGCGATCCGGCCCGGCGTCCCCCACGTCGCGATCCCGTCCAGCAGCCGGTCGCTGACGCCGTCGATGTCGGCGACGGTGAAGCCCTGCGCGAGCAGGTTGCGGCGGTAACCGCCCTGGCGGGCCAGGAAATCCAACGGCCCGGCCGCCGCGGCCCGCGCACCGTCGCGGTCGGCGCCCGCAGCGACCATCAGCAGCACGGCCAGCAGCCGGTCGGGGCCCAGCGTCGCGCGGGCCCGCGCCACATAGGACGGCGTGACGAGATACGGGTAGGCACCGTCGGCCCGGTCCCGCGCCAGGGCCAGCATGTTCGGCCCGAGCGCGGCCAGGATCCTGGCGTCGACGCCGGCCGCGTCGAGCTCGTCGAGGTAGGCACCGAGGGTGGCCAGCGGATGCGGCCCGTGGGCGCCGCCCAGCCCGACGACGAACCGGCCGGGGTGTTCGCGCTGCAGCGCGGTATGGGTGGCGACGACCTCGGCCGCGGCCACCCGCACGACCGGGATGATGCCGGTCGCCACCGGGGTCGTGGTGGTGGCGCGCACCGCCGTGCCGAGCATCGCCAGATCGCCCGAGCGCCAGAGGGTGCTGAAGCCGAGGTCTTCGGCCTGGCGGGCCTCGGCGGCGACGGCGGCCGCATCGTCGGTGTGCGGGAGGCTGCTGGCCAGCCCGATCGGGCCGAGGAGGATCATGCGCACCGACGCTATGACCTCAAGGACCCTTCAGGTCAACCGGCTACCGCTGGGTGCCCGAGGAGCGCACGCCCAGCAGGACGTCCTCCCAGGCGGGTACGGCCGGTTTGGCTTTGCGGGCCCGCTTGGGTGCCGGATCCGCGGCCTGCTCCTCGACCGGTTCGGGTTCCGGGGCGGCCGGCTCGTGGGTCTCGAACGCCAGCTGCGGTACCG
Organism: Mycobacterium sp. NPDC003449; assembly: GCF_053588415.1. Classification (NCBI taxonomy): domain Bacteria; kingdom Bacillati; phylum Actinomycetota; class Actinomycetes; order Mycobacteriales; family Mycobacteriaceae; genus Mycobacterium; species Mycobacterium sp. NPDC003449. Next base: position 9,760 of record NZ_JBSFPX010000215.1, on the reverse strand, counting down.
CGGCGACGGGGCGCAACGGCCTGCCGAAGTCGGGGTTGATCAGTTCCCGGGCGGAATCGTCGGCCGCGGTGACGGTGCCGCCGTGCGCGCCGGGGCTGAACCGGAAATGGGCCTGGATGTCGGAGCGGCCCGCTTTCCAGGTGAGCCGGACGGTCCACCGGCTGTCCTCGTTGCGCCAGGCGTCCCAGCTGGTCATATCGGGGTCGAGGCCGCGGGCCACCAGGGCCGTCGACACGGTCTCCTGCAGGGTCAGCACCGCCGGACCGTCGGCCAGCACCGGATGCGCCGCGGTGGCGAGTTCGGCCGCCCGCGCCCGTTCCAGGAGCACCGGGTGGGCGAACCGCTCCACCCGTTCGATCGGAACCCCTGCCGCGGCGGCTAACTGCTCCACCGATGCGCCGGCACGGATTTTTGCTTGAATCTCCTTGGGGCGCAGCACGTTTTGAACCTCTACATCGATCTGGGTCTGATTCGAGGCAACCTGGTCCCCGCGCACCGCGGCGCGAAGACGGTCGTCGACACGCAAGCTGAACATCTCTTTGGAGTCGTCGGATTCACAGATGATGCGTTTGCCGTCCACGTCCAGACCGACGACCCTGACTTCTCGCATACCGACCTCCTGCGCGCACCCTACTGCGTTATCTGCGCGTTACCGTGCTGACACGCGGGCGATGCCGCCGACCGCGGCCGAGCACGCTCAGAGTTTTTCGACGACCCAGTCGACACAGCTGGTCAGGGCGCTGACGTCGTCGGGGTCGACGGCCGGGAACATGCCGATCCGCAACTGGTTTCGGCCCAGTTTCCGATACGGCTCGGTATCGACGATGCCGTTTGCCCGCAACACCTTGGCGACGGCGGCCGCGTCGACGTCATCGCTGAAGTCGACCGTGCCGACCACCTGCGACCGCAGCGCCGGATCGCCGACGAACGGGGTGGCGTACGCGGTGCCGTCGGCCCACGAGTACAGCCGCTGCGAGGAGTCGGCCGTGCGCTTGACCGCCCAGTCCAGTCCGCCGTTGCCGGTGAGCCAGTCGATCTGCTCGGCCAGCAGCACCAGGGTGGCGATCGCCGGGGTGTTGTAGGTCTGGTTCTTGAGGCTGTTCTCGATCGCGATCGGCAGCGACAGGAAGTCGGGCACCCATCGGCCCGACGCGGCGATCGCCTCGACGCGGGCCAGTGCCGCGGGGCTCATGACGGCCAGCCACAGCCCACCGTCGCCGGCGAAGTTCTTCTGCGGCGCAAAGTAGTACGCGTCGACATCGGCGATGTCGACGGGCAGGCCGCCGGCCGCCGAGGTGGCGTCGATCAGGATCAGCGCGTCGCCGGATCCCTCGGGGCGGCGGACCGGAACCGCCACGCCGGTCGAGGTCTCGTTGTGCGCCCAGGCGATCGCGTCGACCGACGGGTCGGCCTGGGGCGGCGGCGCGGTGCCCGGATCGGATTTCACCACCACCGGGTCGCCGATGAACGGGTTCTTGGCGACCGCCGAGGCGAACTTCGAGCTGAACTCGCCGTAGGTCAGGTGCAGCGAGCGTTTGTCGATCAGGCCGAACGCGGCGGCGTCCCAGAACGCCGTCGACCCGCCGTTGCCGAGGATCACCTCGTAGCCGTCGGGCAGCGAGAACAGCTCGCGCAGCCCGTCGCGCACCCGGCCGACCAGGTTTTTCACCGGGGCCTGCCGGTGCGATGTGCCGAACAGATCCCCGGCGGCGGCCAGCGCGGTGAGCTGTTCGGGGCGCACCTTGGACGGCCCGCAGCCGAAGCGGCCGTCACGGGGTTTGAGGTCGGCGGGGATGGTGAGCTCAGCCATGCCGACAAGCCTAAACGCGGACCGGGCCGGCCGAGCGTGGGCCCTGTGCACGTAAACCGGCCGGATCGTGTGCACGCGGCCCACGCTCGGCGCTGACGGCTCAGCGCCAGGCCCCGACGAGCCGCGCCGCGAGGCAGGTGTCGCGGCCGGCCCAGCCCGCGAGCACATCGGCGGCCGCGACGGCGGACGAGATCACCGGCACGCCGAGGTCGGTGCCGACGTCGGCGATCGCCGAGACCGTCGGCATGCCCGTTCCGCTCAACAGGACCGCATCGGCGTCGGCGGTGTCGAGGCCGCGGAGCAGCGAGACCACCTCGGCCGGACCGATCGCGTAGATGCCGTCCGGCGCCGGGACGGCGACCACGCCGGCGACCTGGAATCCGCTCGAGTGCCAGAACTCGACGGCCCGCCCGGTCAGCCAGTCGGGGTAGGGCGAGACCACGAGAATGCGGCGACACCGCAGCTGATTCAGCGTTTCCGCGATGGCTCGGGCCGCCGTCAGCGGACGCGGATGCCGAGTCGACATCCGGGTGGCGAGGCCCTCGTCGCCGTCGGGGCCGACGAGATAGGACGACCCGGTGCAGGCCAGGTAGATGGCATCGAGTCGCATGCCGCCGAAGGACCGCCGCACGCCGGGGAGCGCGTCGTTGTAGGCCAGCAGGCGTTCCTCCAGGGTGCCGCTCACCACCGGCAGCCGGGTGGTCGGCAGCGATGTGGACGCCGGCAGCAGCGCGCGCATCTCGTCCTCGACCGTCGGGTTCTCGGGCGGGACGACGACACCGCACCGGTACGCCGGAGCCGTCCCGCCCGGCGGCGGGCCGGTGTCCCGGTGCATCCCGTTAATTTCCTGTGAACCGGTTGACAACGTTGTGCACATCACTCCAAAGTAGCAATCGGTTCCGCTGAGGTAGACGCCGTATCGTTCAGCGGAACAATCCCTCGCGAAAGGTGGAGCGCACGTGATCGCACTTGATCGACGAGGTCTCTTCCGGCTGGGTGGCGCCGCGGGCCTGATGATGGCGGGCGGAGCGGCCATCGCCGGCTGCGCCGAGAAACCCGGCGGGGCGGGTGGGGCCGGCGGCTCGACGCCGGTGACGACGGTGCGGTCGACGAACGTCTCCTGGCTCTGGGCGCCCTACCTGTACGCCGCCGAGAAGGGGTACTTCGGCGAGGAGGGGGTCGACGAACGCGGGAACGCGAGCGGTGACGGCGAGCCGGCCGGCATCGTGGCCTCCGGCCAGAGCGAATTCCTCATCGGTGCCCCGGCCGGCCCGCTCAAGTCGACCCTCGCGGGTCAGCCGCTCACCTTGTTCGCCGGTCTGGTCACCACCTACGCGAGCAATATCGTCATCACCGACGAGGCCGCGTCGAAGGCCGGCCTGACGCCCGGTTCCGGCAATGACGAGAAGGCCGCCGCGTTGCGCGGACTGCGGATCGCCACGACGGGTCCCGGCGCCGGCCCGGATCTGCTGGTTCGCTACGTCGCGACCGAGATCGGCGGCCTCAACCCCGACCGCGATCTGAACCTGGTACCGGTCCAGGGCGGGGAGGGGCCGATCCTGGCCGCGGTGCAGAACAACGCCGTCGACGGCTTCTGCCTGTCCTCGCCCGCCTCGGACACCGGCATCGCGAGGTTCGGCATGCAGTACCTCTTCGACATGTCGACCGACCCGATCGACGAGCTCGTCGACAACCTCTACATCGCGTTGTCGGCCCGCCCTCAGACCTTCGAGGAACGCCCGCAGGAGGTCACCGGGTACTGCCGGGCGCTGCAGCGCTCGCTGGTGTCGATCAAGGACGATCCGGAGGATTTCAAGGCGGTCATGAAGGGCCTGTTCGAAGGCATCGAGCCGGAGATCTTCGAGCTGGGCTTCGCCGCGAATGCCGGCATCTACGGCAGCTCCATCGAGATCACCGAGCCGCAGTTCGACCAGGCCGTGGACTTCCTGCGGCTGGCGCTCGAGGCGCAGGGCTCAAGCTCGGGGGCCGCCGACCAACTGTCCTTCGGTGATGTCGTCAACACCGAGTTCGCGAAGAAAGCCGTAACAGAGATCGGAGCCGCTTGATGTGGAATCGCCAGGATGTCGACTTCATCAGGACCCAGGACCTGTCCTGGTCCGAGATCCCCGCGGGGTCCTTCGGGTCCGGGCACGGCGGCGGCCTGCGCAAGCTGCTGTCGACGGACCCGGGTGACGGGGCCAGGACCGATCTGGTCACCTTCACCAACGCGCAATCCGGCGTACTGGCCGCGACGTGCGACTTCTTCGTGGTGTCCGGTACGGGCACCGTCAACGACGAGCCCTACGCCCCGGGCAGCTACGTGCACACCGCCCCGCTGGCCGAGCTGAGCTGGATCCCCGCCGCCGGGCCGACCGTGCTGTACGCGGGACACTTCGCCGAGCCGTCCTTCGAGGCGGGCTCGGGCAGCGGCGCCGTCACCATCCGGCACGAGACCCGCGACGAATGGGTGTCGATGGGCTGGCGCGGTGACGAACCGCAGCCCGCCGATGTGCGGATCCGCTGGCTCAGGCAGGACGACGACGGCATCGTCTTCCTCGTCGGGATGCTGCCCGGGTACACCGCGCCCATGGAGGAGGTGCACCCGGTCTACGAGGAATCCTTCAAGGTCGCGGGCGACCTCATGCTGGGCCGGCGAGGCGTCGTGAAACCGGGCGGCTACTTCTTCCGCAGCCCGGGCACCTGGCACGGCCCCCTCTACAGCCGGACCGGCAACCTCTCCATCATCCGCAAGAACGGGTTCGGCAGCACCGACTACCGCGACCCGCAGGAGGGCGACCTCGCCACCCTGGTGCCGCAGCTCTATGCGAACGATCCCGAGCTCGTGCCGTCGCTGAAGGCGCCGTCGTGACCAGCGGCACCGCGATTCGGCCCCCGGCCGCCGGGCAGCGGGATCCGGTCGTCGAGACTCGCGGGCTGTCCAAGACCTACGAGACCCGCCGCGGCGGTACCCAGGCACTGTCCGCCGTCGACTTCACCCTGGCCCGCGGCGAGTTCGTGGCGCTGCTGGGCCCCTCGGGATGCGGTAAGTCGACGCTGCTGAACATGGTGGCCGGGCTGATCGCGCCCAGCGCGGGCACCCTGCTGTTCGAGGGTCGCGCACTCGACGGCCCCAACACCGCGATCGGCTATATGACCCAGCGCGATTCGATCCTGCCGTGGCGCACGGTGCGCGAGAACATCGACCTGCCGCTGGCCATCCGCGGCGTCCCGAAGGCGCAGCGGGCCACCCGGGTCGCGCACTACATCGACCTGGTGCGGCTCGGCGGTTTCGAGGACGCCTATCCGGCGGCGCTGTCGGGCGGAATGCGCAAACGCGTCGGCCTCGCGCAGGCGCTCGTCTACGAGCCGGACACCCTGCTGCTCGACGAGCCGTTCGGCGCACTCGACGCGCTGCTGCGGCTCAAGCTGCATGAGGAACTCAACCGTATTGTCAACCGGCTCAAGACGACCGCCCTGCTGGTGACCCACGATATGGACGAGGCCGTGACACTCGCCGATCGCGTCGTCGTGATGAGCGCGCGTCCGGCCCGGATCGCCGCGGAGGTGCCCGTCGACATCCCGCGTGCCGAACGCGGTGCGGCATCGCAGGGTTCGGACCGTTACCTGGAGATTCGCCGCCAGGTATGGGAGGAGCTCAGCGCCGTGATCGACTCGACCGAAACGACGGGAGCCGACGCATGACCGTCGCCCAGGCCAAGGACACCGCCGTGACGGCGCCGTCGGGTGCGCGGCGCGGCTCTTCTGCTGCCCGCCGCCGGAACGTCCTGCTCGGCCAGATCGTGTTCGTGGTCGTCTGGCTCGGTTCGTGGGAACTGTTGTCGGGCCCCGTGATCGATCCGTTCTTCGCCAGCTCGCCGTCGGCGATCGCGGGCCAGATCTATCGCTGGGTCGAGAGCGGCTTCATCTGGGTGCACCTGTTCACCACGCTGAAAGAGTTCATCATCGGACTCGCGCTCGGGATCGTCGGCGGTACCCTCGTCGGGTTCACCTTGGGCCGGATGCCCACGGCGGCAGCGATTCTCAACCCTTTCGTGACGATGGTCTACAGCCTGCCCAAGCTGGCCCTGGCGCCGATCTTCATCCTCTGGTTCGGCATCGGGCTGTCCTCGAAGGTCGTCCTGGTCGCGCTGATGACGTTCTTCCTGGTCTTCTACAACACCTTCACCGGTGCCCGCGACGTCGACCCGCTCTACGTCAACTCGCTGCGGATCATGGGAGCGTCGCGCCGGACGGTCTACCAGCGTGTCGTCATCCCGTCGGCGTCGGTGTGGGTGATGACCGGTATCCGGATCGCGGTGCCCCAGGCGCTGATCGGGGCGATCGTCGGCGAGCTCATCTCCTCCAACCAGGGCATCGGTTTCGTGGTGGCCAACGCCGCGAGCTTCTTCGACACCACCGGAGTGCTCGCGGGTGTGGCACTGGTGGCCGTCGTGTCGGTCGTCCTGTCCCAGACCGTGATCAAGATCGAGCAGCGGGTGACCCGCTGGAAGGAAGCGCAGTGAGCCAGACCTCCACCGAATCCCTGCTGGACACCATCCGCGGAGAGCGCGGGTACACGCTGTCCTACCACGAGATCTACGCCAGGACCGAGCCGGACTTCCTGGCCAGATACGCCGACCTCTACCGCGCGTTCACCCTCGACCAGCGCATCCTCTCGCCCCGGGAGCGGGAGCTGGTGTGGATCGGGATCCTGGTCGCCGACGGGGAACGGGTCGGCACCCTGCATCTGGAGCGTGCGCTGGAGGCCGGCATCACCCCCGACGAGGTCGGGGACGCCGTCGCGGTGGCGGCGGTGGCCCACGGATGGCCCGCGCTGGCCTTCGTCGACGACGCCTGGACGCACGCCGTCGAATTCTCGATGTGGACCCGTTACGCGGCCCTGCTCAAGCGCTCGGCGCCGCTGTTGTCGGCGCGGGAGATCGAACTCGTCGCGACCGCCACCCAGGGAGCGTTACAGCACGGCGCCGCCCTGCTGTGGCATCTGGAGCGGCTGTACGCGGCCGGCACACCCGAGGCCGAGATCGGCGAGGTGATCAGCTATCTGCTGCTGCCGAAGGGCGCCAACACGATGCTGTGGGCCACCGATCTGTGGCTCGGCGCGATCGCCGACGGGAGGCTCACGGCGGGCGAGACACTCGCCGGCGTCAACACCGCGACCCGACGTTCATGAGCACCCTCGTCGTCGGGGGGCGCGGGGCGATCGGCGCCGCCGTGGTCGAGCGGTTGCGCGGTGCCGGCGATACCGTGCACTCGCTGGACCGCGAGGACGGCGTCGACGCCTCCGATCCGGCCGGTATCCGCGACTTCGTCGCCGCGCTGCCCGGCCCGCCACGGCGGGTGGTCCACGTCGCGGGCAGTGTCGGGACGGGAGGCGTGCTCGAAACCGGCCCCGACGAGTGGCACCGGATCATGGCCGACAATCTGACCAGTGCCTACCTGATCTGCCGGGCGGTCCTGCCTGCGATGCTCGACAACGGCGGTGGCGCGATCGTGCTGACCAGCTCGGTGAACGGCCGCCACGGCGGCAATGCCCTGTCCGGTCCCGCCTACGCGGCCGCCAAGGCCGGCGTCATCGGCCTCGGGCGCAACATCGCCAAGGAGTTCGGCTCCCGCGGGGTCCGGACCAACATCGTGGCCCCGGGCCCGGTGGCGTCGGGCATGACGGAGCGCCTCGCCCCGGACGCCCTCACCGATCTCGTCTCGACGGTGCCCGCCGGACGGGTCGGACGGCCCGAGGAGATCGCCGCGGCCGTCGCCTACCTCCTCGACGACGAGGCCGGATTCGTCAACGGCGCCGTGCTCGACATCAACGGCGGTATGTGGGTCGGATGACCGGGGATAGCTGCTAGCCGAGCGTGGGCCCTGTGCACGGAAACCAGCCTGATTGCGTGCACAGGGCCTACCCTCGGCGCTACAAGGTCAGGATTCGCGGGCCGTCGGCGGTCACGGCCACGGTGTGTTCGCTGTGCGCGGCGCGGGCGCCGGTCGCGGTCCGCAGGGTCCAGCCGTCGGCGTCGTGCCGATAGTCGTCGGTGCCGTCGGCGATCAGCATCGGCTCGATGGCGATCACCAGCCCGGCCCGCAGCCGGATGCCCTGGCCGCGTCGTCCCTGGTTGGGCACGTGCGGCGCCTCGTGCATGGTGCGGCCGATGCCGTGGCCGCCGTGGTCGGCGAGCATCCCGTAGCCGGCGCCCCTGGCCGACGCGGCGATCGCGTAGCCCACATCGCCGAGCGCGTTGCCCGGTCGCGCCGCGGCGATGCCCGCGGCCAGGGCCGCGTCGGTGGCCTCGATCAGCGCGGTATCGGCCGGCCGCGGGGTGCCGACGACGAAGCTGCGGGCGGCGTCGCCGCACCAGCCGCCCAGGATGGCTCCGAAGTCCACCGAGACCAGGTCGCCGTCGGCCAGCAGCTGCGGACCGGGGATGCCGTGCACGACGGCGTCGTTGACGCTCACACACAGCACGGCCGGGAAGGGGGTCGGCGCCCAGCGGGGGTGGTAGTTCAGGAACGGCGAGGTGGCGTCGTGCGCCGCCAGCACGTCGGCGGCGACGCGGTCGAGGTCGGCGGTGGACCGGCCGGGCTCTGCCTCGGCGACCACGGCGCGCAGCGCCTCGGCGACCACCGCACCGGCGGCCGCCATCGCGGTTATCTCGGATTCAGACTTGAGCTCGACCAATACCGGCATCCTTCGGCGAACAGGTGGCGAGGGGGTGGACATTTACTCGATACCTGCGGTACCGTTTGGACAATAGGCCGGACGATGTAAACCTCATGGGAGGATTCAAATGGCTCGGACCAAGATGGTCAGGCGGTGGCGTCGCAACATGGACGTCAGCGACGACGCCCAGTACGTTGACATGCTCACCACACTGTCCGAGGGGTCGGTGCGGCGCAACTTCAATCCGTACACCGACATCGACTGGGATGCGCCGGAGTTCGCGGTGATCCCCGACGATCCGCGCTGGATCCTGCCCGCGACCGATCCGATGGGCGGTCACCCCTGGTATCAGTCCCAGACGCGGGAGCGGCAGATCGAGATCGGCATGTGGCGCCAGGCCAATGTCGCCAAGGTCGGCCTGCACTTCGAGAACATCCTGATCCGCGGGCTGATGGAGTACTCGTTCTGGGTGCCCAACGGCTCCCCGGAGTACCGGTACTGCCTGCACGAATCGGTCGAGGAGTGCAACCACACCCTGATGTTCCAGGAGATGGTCAACCGGATCGGCAAGGATGTGCCCGGGATGCCGCGGCTGCTCAAGTGGGTGCAGCCGATCATCCCGCTGGCCGCGGGTCCGTTCCCGATTCCGTTCTTCTTCGGCGTGCTCGCCGGTGAGGAGCCCATCGACCACACCCAGAAGAACGTGCTGCGCGAGGGTAAGGCCCTGCACCCGATCATGGAGCGGGTGATGGCGATCCACGTCGCCGAGGAGGCCCGCCACATCTCGTTCGCGCACCAGTACCTGCACAAGCGGGTGCCGCACCTGCGTCGCCGCCAGCGCTGGATCCTGTCCCTGTTCGTGCCGCTGACCATGCGCATCCTGTGCTCGGCGATCATCGTGCCGCCGCGCGCGTTCTGGAAGGAATTCGACATCCCGCGCTCGGTGCGCAAGGAGCTGTTCTTCGGTTCGGCGGAATCGCGGAAGATGTTGCGCGACATGTTCGCCGACGTCCGGATGCTGTGCAAGGACACCGGCCTGATGAACCCGCTCGCCAAGCTGATGTGGAAGATCTGCAAGATCGACGGGCCGGTGAGCCGCTACCGCAGCGAGCCGCAGCGCGAGCACCTCGTCTCCGTCGCCTAGAGGTCTCATGCCCCATGTGATCACCCAGTCGTGTTGCAGCGACGGGTCCTGTGTCTACGCGTGCCCGGTGAACTGCATCCATCCGTCGCCGGATGAACCGGGTTTCGCCACCGGGTCGATGTAGAGC
>NZ_JBSFPX010000214.1:0-11048 GCF_053588415.1 Mycobacterium sp. NPDC003449 | reverse complement strand
GCGCGCCGCGGCGCAGTCGCCGGATGCATTACGCACAATGATCGCGGATCTCAGTTCAGGTCACGAGAACAAGATCCAAATCCAGGAGGGCTCGGGCCTGTCCAAGGAGGAGATCGACCGGATGATCAAGGACGCCGAGGCGCACGCCGACGAGGACAAGAAGCGTCGCGAAGAGGCCGACGTCCGCAACCAGGCCGAGTCGCTGGTCTACCAGACGGAGAAGTTCGTCAAGGAGCAGCGTGAGGCCGAGGGCGGGTCGAAGGTTCCCGAGGACACCTTGACCAAGGTCGACGGCGCCATCGCCGAGGCGAAGACGGCGCTGGAGGGCACCGACATCTCCGCGATCAAGACCGCCATGGAGAAACTGGGCACCGAGAGCCAGGGCCTGGGCCAGGCGATCTACGAGGCCACCCAGGCCGAGCAGGCCGCCGGTGGAGCCGACGGAGCCCCGGGTTCGTCGGGCGCCGATGACAACGTGGTGGACGCCGAGGTTGTCGACGATGACCGGGAGAACAAGTGACGCACCCTCACAACGGCGACGGTGATGCGCAGGAGCCGGTGACCATCACCGACAAACGGCGGATCGATCCCGACACCGGTGAGGTCCGCGAGCAGGCGCCGGCCCCTGGCGGGCCGGCGCCGGCCGCCTCTCCCACCGAGCCGTCGGCCGGAGACACCGATGAGGTCGCCGAGCTCAAGGCCACGCTGCAACGGGTGAAGGCCGAGTACGACAACTACCGCAAACGCGCGCTGCGCGATCAGCAGGCCATCGCGGACCGGACCAAGGCAGGCGTCGTCACCCCGTTGCTGGGTGTGCTCGACGACCTGGACCGGGCCCGCAGCCACGGTGACCTGGAATCCGGACCGCTCAAGTCGGTTGCCGACAAGCTCGTCGGTGCCCTTGAGGGGCTTGGCCTTTCCGGCTTCGGCGAAGAAGGTGAGGAGTTCGACCCGTCGCTGCACGAGGCAGTGCAGCACGAGGGCGAGGGTACTCATCCGGTCGTCGGGACTGTGATGCGCCGCGGATACAAGATCGGTGAACAGGTGGTGCGCCACGCCATGGTCGGCGTGGTGGACACCGTGCCGGAAGCCGACGACTCGGCTGCGGGCGCGGAAAGCGCTGACGACACCGCTGCGCAGGCCGCAGAATCAGACGATGATTAGACAGCACAACTAGAGAATCGAGGTAAGGAGGTGGCGCACGATGGCCCAGCGCGAATGGGTCGAGAAGGACTTCTACAAGGAGCTCGGCGTCTCCTCTGACGCCGGCGCCGACGAGATCAAGAAGGCCTACCGGAAACTGGCCGCCGAACTGCATCCCGACCGCAACCCCGATGCCGGGGCGGCGGAGCGGTTCAAGGCGGTGTCCGAGGCCAACAGTGTCCTCTCGGACCCCGCGAAGCGGAAAGAGTATGACGAGACCCGGCGGCTCTTCGCCGGGGGCGGCTTCGGCGGCCGTCGGTTCGACACCGGCGGTGGCGGTGGTTTCGGTGGCGGATTCGGCTCCGACGGAGCCGAATTCAACCTCGGTGATCTCTTCGACGCTGCCGGGCAGAGCGGTGGTGCCAATATCGGAGACCTGTTCGGCGGGCTGTTCGGGCGCGGTGCTCCACCGCGCCCGAGCCGGCCGCGGCGGGGCAACGACCTGGAGACCGAGACCGAGCTCTCGTTCCTGGAGGCCACCAAGGGTGTGGCCATGCCCCTGCGGCTGACCAGCCCCGCGCCGTGCACCAATTGCCATGGCAGCGGCGCACGTCCGGGCACCAGCCCGAAGGTGTGCCCGAACTGCAACGGATCCGGCGTGGTCAACCGCAACCAGGGCGCGTTCGGGTTCTCCGAGCCGTGCACCGAGTGCCGGGGCAGCGGCTCGATCATCGAGCACCCGTGCGCCGAGTGCCAGGGCACCGGCGTCACCACCCGGACCCGGACGATCAACGTTCGGATTCCCCCGGGGGTGGAGGACGGTCAACGAATCCGGTTGGCCGGACAGGGTGAAGCCGGGTTGCGGGGTGCGCCCTCCGGAGACCTCTACGTCACCGTGCATGTGCGTCCGGACAAGGTGTTCGGGCGCGACGGTGACGACCTGACCGTCGCTGTGCCGGTCAGCTTCCACGAGTTGGCGCTGGGCACGACGCTTTCGGTGCCGACGCTGGAAGGCAAGGTGGGGGTCAGGGTGCCCAAGGGCACCTCCGACGGCCGGATCCTGCGGGTGCGTGGCCGCGGTGTGCCGAAGCGCGCCGGCGGGCATGGCGACCTGCTGGTGACCGTGAAGGTCGCGGTGCCGCCCAATCTGGAGGGTGAAGCGGCCGAGGCGCTGGAGGCCTACGCGAAGGCCGAACGGGCCAGCGGGTTCGACCCGAGGGCCGGATGGGCGGGCAACTTATGACGAAACGCAGTAACGACGCCCGTACGTTTCTGATCTCGGTGGCCGCCGAGCTGGCCGGTATGCATGCGCAGACCCTGCGCACCTACGACCGGCTCGGCCTGGTCACCCCGCAGCGCAGTTCCGGTGGGGGACGGCGTTATTCGGAGCGCGATGTCGACCTGCTGCGCGAGGTACAGCGGCTCTCCCAGGACGAGGGGGTGAACCTGGCCGGCATCAAACGGATCATCGAGCTCACCAACCAGGTCGACGCGTTGCGGGCACGCGTCGCCGAGCTGACCCAGCAGCTCGAACAGCTCACCGCCGCCGCCCCGCGCCGCGATGTCAGCGTGGCGTCCAAGGCCGTGGTGGTCTGGCAACCGCGGCGGGGCAGCCGCTAGCCGATCCTGATCGAGAAGGTGGCGGTTTCCGGCCGGCCCGGTACCGCGATCGGGTAGTCGCCGCGGGTCAGCGCGTCGGTCGGGGCCGCCATCGGCTCGATGGCGATCAACTCGTCATTGCCGGGCGCGAAGATCTGCGCCGCGCCATAGCCGTTGGTGAAGCCGATCTCGATTTGATGGTCACCTCCCGAGACCGCGAACCGCGCGCCCTCCTCGACCCGGTCGAACCCGTGATCGAGCACGGTGTCCTTGAGTGTCTCGGTCCCACCGGCCCATTCCGCGGTTTCACCGGTCGGGATTCCCCGGTCGTCCACCCGAAGGTGGCGCATGGCCGGGGTGTGAAGTCGCCACTCTTCCCGCGCAACACCGGGAATCTGCAGGTACGGGTGGTACCCGTAACACAGCGGCACCGGCGCCGCGGTCGACGGCCGCACCGTGGTGTCGACCGTGAGGGTGCGGTCGTCCAGCGTCGCGGACATGGTCAGCACATGCGGGAACGGGAATGTCGAGAGCAGGCGTGGGGTACCGCCCCAGTCGAGAGCGGCCACCAAGGTGTTCGCGGTCTGCTCGACGACCAGCCAGCCTGGGTCGGCGGCCAGCACACCGTGGATGGGCAGGCCGTGTTCGTCGAGACGTACCCCCGCAACGTCGGGGGTCAGGGTGACGGTGGCCCCGTTGATGCCGTAGGTGGTGGCGCTCAAGCGGTTTGCCCACGGGTAGAGCAGCGGGATGCCCATCGTCTTGCCCGCGGTGATGTAGGCCTGCAATCCGCGGCGTTGCCCCAGGAACTCGACGCCGTTCTCGGCCAGGGATGTGCAGATCATTCCGGCGTCGGGTACGTAGGTCGCCGACAGCGATGACGACGGGTCACGCAGGACGATCGGACGGTAGTCGGCCATGGCGCAAGTCTGGCACGGCAGCGCCATCGGCACCCGGTCAGTCGGTCAGTCGGTCAGCGGATCGTGCTGGATGCGTTCGGCCGGCGCGCCCAGGGCGGTCAGCGCGTCTTTGGTCGCCTGCACCATGTTCGGCCCACCGCAGATGAGGATCTGGCGGTCGCCCCAGTTGCCGTATCGGGTCACCACGTCGGGTAATTGGCCGATCTGGCGGACGTGCAGCCCGCGGGGCGGTGCGACGTCGGGGAACTCGTGGGCCCAGGGTGGGTCGCTGCTGTACTCCGACACCGGTGTCACCGACAGCCACGGGTTGGTCGAGGCGATCTTCCACAGTGTCCTGAGGTCGTAGAGGTCGCAGGGGTAGCGGCCGCCGAAGAAGAGGTGCACCCGTGGGTTCACGCCGTGCAGTGTCATGTCCATGATCAGCGTGCGCAGCGGGGCCAGGCCGGTGCTGCCCGCCACCATCAGCACGTCCTCGCCGCCACGGTCCACCTGCATGGCGCCGTGCGGGCTGGAGATCCGCCACCGATCGCCCGGCCGGGTCTCCCCGACGATCGCGGTGCTGACCATGCCGCCGGTCACCGAGTGGACGTGGAATTCGATGGCTCCGGACCGGTCGGCGGGGATGGCCGGGCTGAGATAGCGCCAGCGGCGCGGCCATTGGGGCACCTGAACGGTGACGTACTGGCCGGGGTGGTAGAACAGCGGCTCATCCAGCTGCAGCCGGATGATCGAGACGTCGCGGGTGACCCGGTGGTGTTCGGCGACGGTGCCGTCGCAGTAGGCCGGGGTCTGCTCGGCGTCGGCCGCCCCGCGCATCACACCGACGATCAGGTCGATCGCGTCGCGCGCCGTCCCGGCCAGGCGGTCGTTCCATCCGGCACCGAGCCGGGTTCGCCAGGCGCCGTACAGCGCTTCCTGCATGGTGTCGTAATGCTGTTGTGTCACACCGTATTTACGGTGATCCCGACCGAGCTGGGCGAGGAAGGCCACCGGCTCCTCGGCGCGCTGTGCGATCAGCTCGCCGAGCACCCAGGTCAGCGCGTAGGCGAAGCTCCTGCGCTGGTTGTCCAGGTCGGGCGGAAACAGATCGCGGGCCGAGAGGTCGATGGCGAACCAGGTGGTGTAGAAGTCGCGGACCAGCGCGTCGGATCCGTTCGCGGGGTCGACCGCATCATGAAGTAGCTGCAGCGATTGACGGTCATCTAGTCCCACGCCGGTGCATTTTATGCGTGTTCGCTCCTGGGCTGTCGAATAGCCGCCATTATCACCATGGACACGCCCACGATCGTCCAGCAGCTCAGCACGATGATCGCGGTGGCGGCGCCGGCGCCGGCGAAATACGCGGTGGACCGGAGCAGGGTGGCGCCGGCCCCCTGAGGCAGTAGCTGGCCGAGCATTCCCCATCCGGCGGGCAGCATCTCCGGTGCCGCCGTCAGCCCGGACAGCGGGTTGCCCAGGAGCAGGGCCAGCAGCGCCCCCACCGCCAGTCCGGCCTTGCCGAAGAGCGAGCCCAGGCCCAGCATGAACAGGCCTGAGGCGGCGACGCCGAGGGTCAGACCGGCCGCGACACCCCAGAAGTTGTCCTCGATCGATCCGAACACGTAGTACAGCAGCGCGGCGATGGTGGTGCCCGCGAGACCCGAGAACACGACCGTGGCGGTCAGCCGGGTCCACACCTCCCGTTTGAGGGTGAGCACCAGCGCGGCCACCGGCAGCATGCCTGCCAGGGTGATCGGCAGCGCCGATGCCGCCAGTCCGGCCCCGCGCGGATCGTCCCGGGCGGGTGGGGCGAGGTCCTCGGTGCGCAGCGGCATGCCGGTGTGCTGGGCCATCCCGCTGCCGACCTGCGTGAGCAGCTGGGCGACGGCCGGACTGGCGCCGGTCGCGGTCAGCAGGACCGGTCCATCGGAGCCGAAGGCGATGCCCCCGTAGATGTTTCGATTGAGGATCGCATCGCGCAGCGCGGCCTCGCCGGGGTAGTAGGTGACCGAGAAGGCGCCGGGGGCCTGCTGTTCGAGGCGTTCGGCGATCTGGCTGCTCGCGGCCTGGGGGCCTGCGGCGCCGATCGGAACGTTGTGGGGCTTGGATCGCGACGCCGGGAGGGCGAACGCGATGGCGACGAGCGCGATGGCGACCGTCAGTACCGCGATGATGCCGGCGGCGCGTAACGCGGCGGGTGGCTCGTGCACGGGTGCGCCGTGCCGGGCGGGGAGCGTGTCGGTGGTCATACCCATAGCCTTTTCATCCGGTGTTGAATTAAATCCGTTGGCCGAGCGTAGCCCGCATTGGGCAAATATTCAACAACGATTGAAATGCTAGGGTCGAGTTATGGCTCCACCAGCACAAACAGCGAAGAAACGGGGACGTAGGCAGGGTGATCCGGTGTCCCGGGACGCGGTGCTGGCCGCGGCCAAGCAGCGCTTCGCCGTCGAGGGCTACGAAAAGACGACACTGCGTGCCATCGCCACGGATGCCCACGTCGACCCGTCGATGGTGCTGTACCTGTTCGGGTCCAAGGCCGATCTGTTCCGGGAATCGCTCCAGCTGATCCTCGACCCGGCCATGCTGGTGGCGACCCTGGAAGGCCCGGCCGATGACATCGGGGTCCGCATGGTCGGGCGTTATCTGCAGGTGTGGGAGTCGCCGGACACCGCGGCCAGCATGCGGATGATGCTGCAGTCGGCGACGTCGAATCCCGACGCCCACGACGCGTTCCGTGCGTTCATGCAGGACTACGTGTTGGCGGCGGTGTCCGAGGTGCTCGGCGGCGGTGAGCAGGCCCGGTTGCGGGCGATGTTGGCCGCGTCCAATCTCGTCGGCACCGCGATGCTGCGCTACGTGATGGCGGTGCCGCCGCTGGCGTCACTGACCGGTGACGAGGTGGTGCGGCTGATCGCGCCGACGGTGACGCGCTATCTGACCGCCGATGCCGACGAGTTGGGGTTGCCCGAGTTCGGGTGAGCCGGCCTCAGTGCTCGGTATGAGCGTGCCGGGCAATGAGTTCGAGTTCGGCCTCGCCGGCCTGCCGGGGCGTGGCGAACGGCATGTTGGTCTCGACGAAATCCTTGGCCTCGGTGAAATCCATGCCCTGTTCGACGAGCATGTTGACCACGCCGACATGCACGACGGCCGTCGCCTTCTTGGCCGCAACGCCCGCGACCACGCGAATCTCCTCGGCCAGTTGCGGTTCGGTGAGGGTGGTGACCTTCGGATCCAGATCCACCTGGGCGACCGCACCGTTCAGATAGGCCGTGATGGCCACCGTCCCGGGCGGGTTGACCGCCTGGACCACCGGGATCTGCTCCTCGTCTTCGGGAGGCTGGGTGGCGGGGGAATCGAGGGCGCCGAAACCGTCGACCTCGTCGTCGTGGATCTCGGGTCCGCCGTAGTCGTGAACCCCGTCGAGTTCCCCGCCCTCGTCGAGGTGGGCGTCGTCGGTCTCGGCGTCGTCCCAGCCGTCCGGAGGCGTCATGTGTCTGTCTCAACCTGTCCCGGTAACCCAACCGATCGGCGTTCTGCCATGTCGCCGATGGTGCGTCGGCTCGGCGGACTGATCGTAACGCCCGCCGGGGGTGGGCGCCGACGGGTCCGGTGGCCGCGTCTCACAGCGCGTGAATGCCCTTGTACAGCACCAGGAGACCGATCACCACCAGGATCCCCGCGACCAGCACCGCATGCTGGCGTTCCATCCAGTCCCTGAGCCGGGCCAGCGCCGGATCCAGCCGATGGCCCGACGCCGCGTACGCCAGGATCGGCAGGGCCACCGTCGACCCCGCGAACAGGACGTAATAGACGGCTGCGGCCCAGACGCCGGGCTGGCCGAGCCCCGCGGTACCGATCGCCAAACCCGCTGCGGCGCTGACGAACAGCACCTTCGGATTGACCACGGTCAGGATCACGCCGGCGATCCCGGCGCGGGCGGGGGTCAGCGTGCCCAGGCTCTGCATCCAGCGCGGACTGTGGTCGGACTCGGCCCGGGTGAACCAGCGGTACACACCGACCACGATCAGCGCGATGCCGACCACGATCCGCAGCCATGACGCCCAGGCCGGCGGCTTGTCGAGCGGGCCGAACAGGTTGGAGACCTCGACGAAGATCGCGGTCAGCGCGGCAAGGCCGACCAGCCAGCCCACCAGGAACGCCAGTCCGGTCGGACGGGGCCGGGCGGTCTGCAGCACCAGCACCGCGGGAATGATCGACAACGGCGAGAGCGCAACGACCAGTGCCAGCGGGATGAGCTCCGTCAGTACCGAACTCCAGATGTCAGACATGCCCGGGCCCCTTCGTCATCACGGTCGAGCAGGACGTCGAGCAGAACGTAGCAAGTCGGGCGGCGCCCGGCACCGCAACCGCAAAGCTGCCCGGAGCCCTCACCACCGCCCGGCGGTGATGTCCTCGACCGCGTCGGCCGCGTGCGAAGGGCCGCCGCCGCGGCGGATCTCGTCGCGAATGGCCTTGAGCCGCAGCCCGACCTGTGGGTCCGACGTCACCCCCAAAACCGCGTCGCGGATCTGATCGGGGCCCGGGAGATGGTCGGGGAGGTGGCGCGCGACGCCGAGGCCGGCCAGCCGGGCCGCGTTCGCGGGCTGATCGACTGCCTGCGGCAGGGCCACCATCGGCACGCCGTACCAGAGTGCCTCGGTGCACGACCCCATACCGGCGTGGGTGAGAAAACAGTCGGCCCGCTGCAGCACCGCGGGTTGGGGGACGGTGGTACGCACCTGCACCCAGGCGGGTACGGCGCCGAGGTCGGTGGCCCGGCCGCTGGCCAGCACCAGCCGCCAGCCCAGACCGTCGAGTGCCTCGATGACGTTGCGGTACACGTCGGCTCGTTGGGTGTAGGCGGTGCCGAACGCCAAAAGGGCCAGCGGTCCGTCGCCTGGCGGAACGGTCCAGTCGTGCGGGTGCTCGCGGCGGGGGTCGATGCACGGACCGACGAATCGGTAGCGGTGGTCATCGACCCGTTCGGCGTTGCGCTGCATGACCCGCGGAATCAACGCCAGGCAGCGCTGCGGCCTGCCGGTCACCTCGTCGAACGTCAACGATGTCCCGGCGTCCGATAGCCAGTGGTCGAAGGCGCGGCGGTAGGCGAGGCCGGTGGGGCTCGCCATGATCGGGTCGAGCACCTCGGCCATGTCGTCGTGGTATCCGTCCCAGGCCACCTCGCACGGGGACAGCTGAGCCGACGGGACACCCCAGCGTTGCGCGGCGACCGGGCCTGCCATCCCGCCGATGTCGTAGAGCACGAGGTCGGGCCGGTCGTGGTCCAGCGCGGCGTGCAGTTGCGGCAGCACATGGATGGCCTCGTCGAGAAACATCCGCATACCGGTGACCGGATCGTCCTCGTCGCCCCAGTCCTCGGGTGCGCCGGGGGATCCCGGCAGCACCGAGCTGCATTCGACGATATCGGCTCCGGTCGGGCGGGCCAGCTCCGCCATGTGGCCGCTGACCAGGTAGCTGATCCGGTGCCCGCGGTCGACGAGTTCGGCGACCACCGGCAGATGCGGGAACATGTGGCTCGGCGCGGATGCCGGGACTATCGCGATGTGCACCACGCCGATTGTGCCTTCGGGGTGACGGGGCCCGGTCAGGTGCCTTCGAACTGGTTGCGGCCCAGGGTGTCGACGAAGGTGGGGCCGGCCAGGTCGAGCTCACGCCGGTACGTGGCGGCCCAGGTGCCGAACGGTTGGTGGGCCAGGTATTCGTTGCGGAATCGGTCGTCCTCGGAGACCTCGGTGGCGCAGAACGCGGGAATCGCCAGATCGACCACGGGTCCGCAGCGTTCCACCTCGGCGATCATCAGTGGGGCGTTCGCGCCGAGGAACCGGTCGATGACCCAGCCGTCCTCACCCATCCAGACCGCGTAACGAACCTTGGCGACCACCTTGTCGGCGCGGCGCACGATCTGGGCCGCGACTATCGGATCGAGGTCACGTTCGGCCTCGTAACGGGTGCCCCCGACGGCCGGTCCCTTGGCCGCCATGGTGCCGATCGACCCGTCGCCGAGCGTCTCGACCAGCTCGCCGGGCGCGGCGTCGAGCTGCGCGGGGGCCGGCCCCTGCACCCGCACCCGCACGGCGTAGCCGTCGGCGGCGAACAGGTAGGCCTGCACGATCAGGACGGGACTCGGATCCGAGCCCGCCACGACGGGCAATTCGCGGACGAAGAACTTGCGCTCGAACTCGAAATCGCCGAAGCCGGATTCGGACATGGCTAAACCGTAGCCCCGACCATCGCTTTTCGGTCGCCACCACGCAGCGGCCCGGTGGGCCCGCGAAAATAGTCAAACTTGAGCGGAACAGACTCAACCTTGACTGCGTTGAACAACACGACAAGCATTTTCTCTACACGAAAAAGGGAGGTGTCGTGGACTCGTTCAACCCGACGACCAAGACCCAGGCGGCGCTGACCTCGGCGTTGCAGGCGGCGACCGCCGCAGGCAACCCGCAGATCACCCCCGCCCATTTGTTGATGGCATTGCTGACGCAGAACGACGGGATAGCCGCCCCGCTGCTGGAAGCGGTCGGAGTCGAGCCCGCGACCATCCGCGGCGAAGTGGAACGCATCATCGGTGGGCTGCCCAGCGCCAGCGGCTCCAGTTCGCAGCCGCAGCTGAGTCCGGATGCGATCGCCGCGATCACCGTCGCGCAGCAGCTCGCCACCGAGATGGACGACGAATACGTGTCCACCGAGCATCTGATGGTCGGCCTGGCCACCGGCAGCTCCGAGGTGGCCAAACTGCTGACCAATCACGGCGCCTCGCCGCAGGCACTGCGCGAGGCGTTCGTCAAGGTCCGCGGCAGCGCCCGGGTCACCAGCCCCGACCCCGAGGGCACCTACCAGGCGCTGGAGAAGTACTCCACCGACCTGACCGCGGCCGCTCGCGAAGGCAAGTTGGACCCGGTCATCGGGCGCGACAACGAGATTCGTCGCGTCGTGCAGGTGTTGAGCCGTCGCACCAAGAACAACCCGGTGCTCATCGGTGAGCCCGGCGTCGGCAAGACCGCGATCGTCGAGGGCCTGGCCCAGCGCATCGTGGCCGGCGACGTGCCGGAAAGCCTGCGGGACAAGACCGTCGTCTCGCTGGACCTCGGGTCGATGGTGGCCGGGGCCAAGTACCGCGGCGAGTTCGAGGAACGCCTCAAGGCCGTCCTCGACGACATCAAGAACTCGGCCGGGCAGGTCATCACGTTCATCGACGAGCTGCACACCATCGTCGGCGCCGGTGCCACCGGTGAATCCGCGATGGACGCGGGCAACATGATCAAGCCGATGCTGGCCCGCGGCGAGCTGCGCCTGGTCGGCGCCACCACGCTCGACGAGTACCGCAAGTACATCGAGAAGGACGCCGCCCTGGAGCGCCGGTTCCAGCAGGTGCTGGTCGGC
>NZ_JBSFPX010000213.1:0-11128 GCF_053588415.1 Mycobacterium sp. NPDC003449 | reverse complement strand
CGATGCCACTACGCAGCCAGAGGCGCCTCCCCATAAGTGCGGCTGTAGTACTAGGCGGACACTTCGCAGCGTTCGCCTGATCTGCCGAACTACGTCCCGATCTCCGTCCCGATCGAACTGCTCAACGTGAGCCTCGCCGAATCGTCTCGGCGACGGGCAGGACCGCAAGCGGATCTCTGATCTCGATCTGGACCGGGATGGTCACAGAGTCACGTGCGAACGCCAGCGGAGGCAGGCTCTAGGGACGGGGCTCCGTCAAGAAGTTGCGCAACCGCAAAACCGGTTTCGGCGGATTGTTCGCGCGGGTACGGCGGCATGCCTGGAGTCGACCGAACCGGCTTTGCGCTTGTGTCTACGTTCAGACGGAAGACGTCTGGGCGGGCGTAGTGTCCGACAACGTCGAAGTCAAACTTCCACCGGGCGATCTCGCCTAGATCTAGGTCGGCGAACAGCAGACATTCACCGTCGTTGGTGGGTGGTGCCAGGAACTCGCCGGAAGGGGCGATAATGCAGCTGCCGCCGCTGGACATGACTGTGCTGGGTCCGACTCCGTCTGGGGCGTGATGGTCGTCGGGAAAGTCGGCCAGGGTGGTGTATTGGTTGCATGAGAGCACGAAGCATCCGCCTTCCCTGGCGATGTGTTGCATTGCGGTGATCCAGGACGGGCGGTTGTCTGCGGTCGGCGCCAAGTAGATTTGGATTCCTTGGGCGTACATGTGAAAACGCATGAGGGGCATGTAGTTCTCCCAACAGATGACGGCACCGATCTTGCCGACTTCGGTGTCGATCACAGGCATCGTCGATCCGTCTCCGAAACCCCACACAAGTCGTTCTGCGCCGGTGGGCATGAGTTTGCGGTGTTTGCCAAGGAGGCGACCGTCCGGGCCGAAGAAGAGGACGGCGCAGTAGACAGTCCCTCCATCGCGTTCGAGAACGCCCGTGACGAGGTGAATGTTGTGTGATCGAGCGGCTTCGCTGATCCGTATCACCTCGTCACCCGGGATGTCGATGGCGCCCTCCCAGTACCGGAGGAAGGCGTCGCGCCCGCGTTGTGTGCGTCCACCTACGAAGGAGCCGAAGTCTTCTCCTCGCGGGTAGCCGCCTACGAAGACTTCGGGGAACAGGACGAGCCTCGCACCGGCGGCGGACGCCTCGGCAGTCATGCGCTCCAGTTTGGTGACTGTGGAGTAGGTGTCGCCGAAGATGGAACCGGCCTGTGCGACTGAGGCTTTGATGGTGTTCATCGGTTGTGATCCGTTCTGTTGACAATTCTGCGGGGACGATTGGCGGTGTGGGCTCAGAAGATGGACCATCCTGTGCGGGCGGTGAGTTCGCTGAGCGCGGCAACACCGGCTATGGAGTTCCCGGACAAGCCCAGTCGTGGGCTCCACACGCAGATCGTGCAGACGCCAGGCACGACCGCGACGATGCCTCCGCCGATGCCGCTCTTGCCCGGAAGCCCTACCTGATAGGCGAATTCACCTGCCCGGTCGTAGGTGCCACAAGTGGTCATCAATGCGTTGATACGTTTGGTCTGGAGCGGGTCGACGATGGGCCGACCGCAGCGCCCCACGCCGTCGGCCGCGAGGAAGCAGCTCGCAAGGGCTAGATCGGTGCAGCTGGCAGCAATGGCGCATTGACTGATGTACGCCTCGACAACGTGCTCGACGGGGTTGTCGAGGTTGCCATGGGTGGCCAGAAAGTGTGCGAGTGAGTGGTTTCGGTGGCTGTTCCGGGCTTCGGATTCTGCAATGGCCGCGTCGATGTGAAGTGCGTTGTTGTCGCTTTCGCGTCGCAGCAGGTCTAACACGTCCGATTCGCCGGTAGCGCTGAGCAGTATGTCTGTCACCACCAGCGCGCCCGCATTGATAAAAGGGTTCCTGGGTATCCCGTTCTCCTGTTCGAGTTGCACCAGCGAATTGAACGGATTGTCTGACGGCTCCCGTGATACCCGCTTCCAGATGATTTCGACATCGCCGGCGATGACGAGTGCGAGTGCGAAGACCTTCGAGATGCTCTGGATGGAGAAAGGGACTTGTCCTTGTCCGGCGGAATAGATTTCGCCGTCAGTGGTGGCGACACTGATGCCGAACTGGTTGGGCTCGACTGCGGCGAGTTGCGGGATGATGCAGTCAGCGATACGACCCTCGGTGAGGTGAGGGTGTATCGAGCCGGCGATGTCGTCGAGGAGGTTCTGCAGCTCCACGGATGTGAGGGATCCTTCGTGACGTTGTGATTATGTTCGACTGCCCGAGATATGTCTTTGGGTGACCCGGGTGGGTCGACACTGGGTTCGTCGTCGCTGGTTGTGGGGGCGGGATTCCCGGTCGTGCGACGCCGCTCGCGGCCGAAACGGACCGGTAGCCAACAAAGGGTCCGTCGATTGCTGGCCACCGGGCGCGGTTCGGTCAGATGGTGATCACTCGTTCGGGAGTGGGGGTGAGTAGCTGCGGTCCCTGGTCGGTGACGCGGAAGCTGCTTTCTATCCGCGACTGGTATCCGTTCATGTAAACGCTGGGCTCAAGTGACAACACCATGTCTGCCTCCAGCTTTCGCTGGACGCCTTCGGCGATTCCGATGCCGATGGGGTCTGTGCCGAGCGTCCGTCCGGATCGGTGCATGATGTACGGGCCGAGGCCGCCGTCTTCGAGTACGGTTCGGACTGCGGTGTCGATGTCGGAGACAACGGTGCCGGGTTTGCACATGGCTACCGCGGTGTCGTAGGACTTCTTGACAGTCGCGTTGATGTCCTGTTCGGAGGAATCCAGTGGACGCTGCGCCACGATCCGGCCAAAGCCCATCCGGTATCCCAACAGGAAGGGGACGCGACACAGGTCGATAGCCACGATGTCGGTGGGTTCGATGACCCGGGTCGAGGCCGTCCCGTGGGATCGGTTCAGCCTGGGGCCTGAGGTGAGGAGCTGCGGGCCGAGCCCAAACAAGGGAGAATCCACGTAAAGCTCGTTGTCAGTTGACGTCTCGATGCATTCCGCACAGGCTCGAACGTTGTGCTCCAAGCCAAGTATGGCGACGTCGCACTCGCGGAGGCCGCCCCGCTTGATGGCCTCGACTTCGACGTCGAACATCCGGGCCGCGAGCGCGCCGCTGGCCTCAAAGATTCTCAATTCCACCGGGTCTTTGATGTCCTGCTGGCGCAGCAGTGTGTCAGAACTTTCGAGGACGGTGAATTCGTCGAACTTCTCTGCGAAGGAGCACCACGCCTTTTCTGTGAGGTGAGATTTCTCGATGCTCACACGCCCGCAGCCGTGGCCTTCCCGCTTGACGTAGTTGCGTACCAGTTCCCAGGAATCCCCGGCGTCGTTTGGCGACGTCCACTCGACGTGATGTTCGATGGTCAGCGGAACGCGCTTGGTGGCGGCTTCGGCGAAAGTCCGCTCGATTTTCGGCACGACGAGTAGCGGCGTTCCGTTCTGCGGGACGGTCAGACAGATCAGGCGACCCGGTTCAAAGTACTCGGCGCGGGTAGCGTACCCCCAGAAGCCAGTGAGGTACCGGATGTTCCCGGGTTGCATGACGATCCCGTAGTCCACGCCCTCGTCGCGCAATGACTGCTGGTACCGCCTGATGCGCTGGGCAAAGTCGAACTCGTACACAGTATTTGATCCTTCGATTGATGTGGGGTGTGCTGAAATGTCGGACAGGTAGTGCCGTTATGGCAGTCGGACGGTCAGAACCGCTCGAAACGGAAGGAGGCCATTTCTGCGGTGCCGGCGTCGCCGAGCACTTCGGCGGCGACGAGCCGGCCGGCATGGACACTGAGCGTGACGCCGCTATGGGAGACCGCAAAGTGGAAATTGGGAATCTCTGGCGCTCGCCCCAAGACGGGAAGCCCGTCACCGGGAATCGGTCGTTCTCCCACTCGCACACTCTCGATGCTCGCGGCGCGGATTGCGGGGTAGAGCGAGCATGCTGCCCCGATGATCTTGTCGATCCCGCCCTGGTCGACTGTCACCTCACCAGCCTCAATGACCTGAGCAGAGGCATCGCTGTCGTAGGAGTGCAGTTGCAGTCGGCCACCCCCGTCTGGGCGAAGGTGGATGTCCGGTGCTTGGATCACGCGGGTGGCTCCAAGCGCGACAGGTGCGGTGTGCACGAGCACGCCGCGTGTATTGCGCATGGGCAGATCGAGGCCCACCAAAACGGCGATGTCAGCTGCCCGCGGTCCGGCACAATTGACCACCGCATCAGCGGGTAGTTGCCGACCCGACGCCAGCTGGACTGAACGCACCCGGTCACCCGCCACGTCGATACCCACCACCGCGTCGTTCCACACCCGCGCAGCGTCCGAACTGGACAGCAGGTAACTGATCAAGCGGGTTGGGGCGATCCAGCCCTCAGTGGGGAAGTAGGCGACCTCGTCGTCCGGAAGCTCGGCGGCGTTGATTTCGGGTTCAAGCTGAACCGCCTCGGCCCGAGTGAGCCAACGAACCTCGTACCCGTATCCAGAGACCAGGTCTACCTGGCGTCGCAGAGTGGCGCGTTCAGCGTCGTTGCCGCCCCACTTCAGCGTCCCACTTTCGTGGTACCAGTCGCTGCCGGGCACTTCGCGCGCCAGCCGGCGGTGCGCCTCCATCCCGGCGACATTGAGAGCGTGATACGCCCGGGGTTGTTTGGCGCCGTTGGCGTTGGTCCATGAGAACGTGGCGCCGGACGTGCCTCCACCCGGAACCCCCGCATCCACTACTGTCACCGCCGCGCCGCGACGCGTAAGTTCTGCCGTCACCACGGCGCCGTACACCCCGGCACCGATGACAACAATGTTCGGTTTCATGAATCCCTCTCTGTTGCTGATTTCTCGGCCAGTAGCGCTGCGGTCGAGCACGGGACAGGGCCCGCGGCACCGAATCCCCGTGGTATGTAACAAGTTGCATGACGTGTGTGTCTGTGTGGGGGCTGCGCATCTCGGTATCTGGTGGTGGCTCACTTGGCAGGTTCAATTGACGCAGGGAACCCCCCTGGTGGCGACGGCACCGGGTCTTCACTTCCTGTGTTGAATGGCACACGGTTGCCGATCCAGATCGCGGCTACCACCGTCGACACGAAACTGAGGAGCGCCAGATAGATGCCTGGGGCCAGTGTGAACCCCAAAGAGACCCACCAAGTCGCCAAAAGTGGTGCGCCGCCGCCGAACAACGCGTAAGCGATCTGGTAAGACATCGCCGCGCCCGAGCCTCGCACGGCTGGCGGCAGCAGCTCGACCATAGCTAGGGCAGTGGTCGCGGTGTAGCCGCTGTAAAACATGGCGACCACGATGACAATCAGCGCCGCTTGCATCACCGAACTGTCCTCGAGCAGGGCGACCGCCGGCACCGCCAGCAGACCCAACCCGATAGAGGACGTCAGCGCGACACGTTTGCGTCCCACGGAATCGATGAGATTGCCGGCCACGAAGGTTCCGATCGTGAGCACGGTCCACAAGACCAGCTGCACGACAAAGGCATTCGTGATACCGAACGTTGTCTTCGAAGCCATCCGGGACACCAAGAACGTACTGAGAATGTAAGCCGCGGTCGCATTGGTCATCGCCCAACCCACGATGATAAGCAGGGGCTTCCTGGCAGTCCTCAATGCCCGCCGGATCGGGGCCTTCTCCACATTGCCCGACGTGCGCAATTCCTCGAACACCGGCGACTCTTCCATTTGCATCCGCAAATAGAGGCCTGCCAGTCCCAGCGGTGCTGCCACCAGAAACGGAATCCGCCAGCCCCAGGACATCAACTGCTCAGATGTCACCGACACGGTCACGATCAATGACACCAAGACTCCGGCGAAACACCCAATGTAGTTCCACACCGGGACAATTGACGCAAACCGACCGCGCTTGTTCTCGGGCGCGAACTCGACGAGGTAACTCGTCGACGGGCCATACTCGCCACCGGCGGCCACGGCCTGGGTCAGTCGGCACACCAGGAGCAACGCTGGCGCCGCGATTCCGATATGGGCAGCCCCCGGCAATAGGCCCACGACCAAGGTCGCGAAGCTCATCATGAGGACCGAGATGAGCAACGCCGAGCGACGGCCAACTCGATCGGCGATCTGACCGAAAACGAGGCCGCCGAGCGGACGCGCTAAGAAGCTGGCCCCGAAGATTGCGAAGGTTGCGAGAAGACCGGCCGTAGCGCTGGACTCCGGGAAGAACACCGCGGCAATAGTGGTGGAGAACAAGCCGTACAGAACAAAGTCGTACCACTCCACGAAGTTGCCTATCGCGATGGCCTTGATCGCGGTCCTTCGACGTCCGGCAATGTCGCCGGCATAGCCATCATGGCCGTTATCCATGAGTTCTCCTTCAAGATGGACGCGTTCCGCCGACGACCGGCCCATCGGTATGTCAGGTGCTTGCCCAATTGGCCCTGATCGCGGATCCCGGCGGGGGAGCCACAGAACCAGATGGGGGGTGGCACGTAAGGCATATGTAACTAGTTACATATGATGACCGTCATAGCAGAGCACGACAGTGTCCCACCCGTCAAGTGGCGGAGTAGCAGCCCACGTTATCGCTCGCCATCGCTGCAGAGCGGTCATCTGTCAGCGGTCGAACCCTGAATCTGAGGTCGTCGACACCGCATTACGGCAGTCTGAGATACCGTCAGGTGTACCTAGTTACATGATCAGGGCCTGACGGGCATGCTGCGGGCCACGGTAGGACGTGGCGAGGTAGGCGGCGACGAAAGGATGCGCGTGGCGCGAGCAACCATCAATGACGTCGCTGCCTCAGCCGGGGTATCGACCGCGACCGTCTCTCGACTGTTGAATGGCCACAACGTTTCCAGTGCAACCGCCGACCGCATCTGGAAGGCCGTGGCCGAACTCGACTACACGCCAAACGCTCTCACCAGAGGTGTCTTTGCGGGCCGCTCCAGCACTATCGGAGTCATCATCAGGGATCTCGACAGCCCTTACTACCTCGAACTGATGCGAGGTATTGAAGACGCCGCCACCACGCACAACAGCCTGGTAATGTTCGCCAACTCATTCAGCAACGTCGAACTCGAGGCCGCACACGTACAGCGGATGGACGAGCAGCGCGTCCGCGGCCTGATCCTCACGGGCGGCCCGGCGCTAGACGGGAATGCTCGGAGGATCGCAGCCAACGGCACACCGTGCGTCATCGTCAACCGCATAGTCGAGGATATGCCGCCGAACTTGCACACGGTCAGTCTCGACAACCTAGAAGCCGGCCAACTAGTGGGGCACCACCTCCTGTCCTGCGGGCGTTCCTTCATCGCTGTACTGACCATGGGAACCCGAGTGCAAGGCCTTGAGCGGACCGCAGGCCTCCGAAAGAGACTTGCGGAGAACGGTATTGACCTTCCCGACAGCAGGGTGCGAGGCCCGGAAACCCGAGAGGAGGTATTTCGTGCGGTCGCCGAACTATTGGGCAGCGATCGACCTATCGACGCTATCGCCTGCTTCTCCGACTTGCTCACGAGACACGTCTACGAGGCACTTCTCCAGCTTGGCAGGCGCGTACCCGAGGATCTGGCGCTGATCGCCGTCGGCGACTTCGACTGGAGTGAGGCGTTGGGCCTCACGGTCGTCGCGCAACCAACATTCGAGATGGGGCAGGAAGCGGCGACGCTCATCGTGACACAACCGCCGGAGCCCGTGCGCATCCTGAAGCAGCCACGCCTGATTGCACGTAGGTCGTGCGGCGAAAATGCCTCGAAGATGGAGGCCTGCACACGACTCGAACAGGAGTTATGACGTGACGCAGCCTCCGAATCCGACAAACGTCTTGCCAGATGTAACTAGTTGCATCATACTTATCAGAGTGATGGCACCGGTAACGACTGCTCGACTGTAGGGACCTCAAAGCTAAGGGCACGACGGTCCGCGCCGCGTTAGCTCCCTCGATGAGCGCGGAATCCGCCGGCCTCTTGGACGCGACACCGCCGCCCGGATCGGGCCGGAGGGATAGCCCCAACTAGTGGTTTACGAGAGGTGTTCAGGTGCCTACACGACGAGACGTCATACCGCTGAGAGCCAGCTAAATCCCAAGTGTCGCAGTCCTTCCAACTAGTGATTGGTTGAGCTGCGATGCCTGCCCATACTTTTCAGCGGCCCCAGCACAGCTGCAGCAACTCACAGCCAGTAACCGAATCAGGTCTAGGGGAGGAACTCACGGATGTATGACTTCACGGTCGTGGGGGCAGGTGCCTACGGGAGCGCCACCGCCTACCATCTCGCCAAAGCTGGCGCCTCTGTTGTGGTGATCGACGCCGGGAAGCTCGCGAGCGGAGCCTCCGGTGGTTTCGGCAAACGGGGCATCAGAACAAACATGCGTGACCCTCGCGAACTCGACTTGATCCGGGAAGCGCACGCCGCCTGGCCCGGCCTCAGCGATGAACTAGACGCCGACACCGGCTTCGAGCGTATCGGCGGGGTGTGCCTCGTCGAAGACCAGCCCAGCGGACTCTCAGCCGGCGTCGCCTCGGCCAGAAGGCGCGCAACTGTGCAGGGCGACTTCGGCATTCCCACGGAGTACTGGGATCAGGCCGCACTTCGAGCGAAGCTGCCCGCTGTTGCCGAAACAATCGGCGGCGCGCTCTACTCGCCCCTCGACGGCGTGTCCTCACAGGAAGCCACGACCATCGCCTACGCCCGTGCAGCACAACGACACGGGGCAGTGTTCATCGAGGACACTGGGATCGAAAAGCTGGTCAAAGCAGGTTCAAGCGATGTCGCAGGCGTGCTCACTGCCAAAGGCGACCGCATCGATGCGCGACGCGCGGTCCTGCTCACCAACAATGCGGGTGCCGGCGAGCTCATCCACACGGTCTGCAACTACCAACTCCCGATATGGAAAGTACTGCCCCAGGTGCTGCTCGTCAGGTCTGAATACACACCATCGATCCCATATTTGACGAACCATCAGTCGAAGGTGATATCGCTGAAGCTGATGAAGGACTCGACAATCATGTTGAGCGGCGGCTGGTTGGGTGCCTGGGACGGAGGCGGGGCCCGCGGGGGTAGGCCTGTGCAGAGTCGGATCGAGGGCAATATCGAACTTCTGCGGCAGACGTTCCCCGGTCTGGGCGAGCTGACGCTGCTGTCCGCGGACGCATCGCGCATCGAATCGTCGTCATTGGACCAAGTGCCGTTCATCGACCTTATTCCAGGCACGCGCAATGCTTTCGTTGCAACAGGGTGGAGCGGCCATGGCTGGGCACTCCTTCCTGTAGTGGCTCGGCAGCTCGCGGCGTGGCTACTCACCGGGAAGAAACCGATTGAGTTCGACCCGTTCACCATCTCACGCCTGCGGCGGCGCTCGGACATGGCTGACATACCCGCGTAAAGGATCTGGGGATGAACGGCCGGGAAGTTCGTCAGCCATGGCGATCGCCGGCGAACGCCATGGCTCTGACACCGTCACCGAGACGCGGCCAATCGCCAGGCCTGTCGAGCGCCCAGGCGGCGCAACATGACTGTGACGCAATAGCGCCGGGGAGTCTGGGCAGATCCCCAGATGCCCCGCATCCCTTGACAACCCTCGGCAATTCGGACGACACTCTTCGCGTACATGACAATGAGAGCCATTTTCAATAGGAGGAATCATGTCGCTCGACGTTTCACCCGACCTGCTCGCCAGCGCCGAGCGCGGCGCCATCGACGAGGCGGAGTTCGTCCAGACCGTCCGGACGTCCCTGCCGTACGCCTGGGACACGATCACCCGGGTCGTCGGCGACCTCGAGACCGGCAACGCGGAGTTCGCCGACAATCAGACACCGCCGCCGGATGAGACTGCTCGTGGCCAGTTGCTTCGGGCGCTCGCGAGCGATGCGATGCGGGGGGCCCTCGAGCGGCACTTCGGGGTGCGGCTCGCCTTTCAGAACTGCCATCGGCTCGCCGCGTTCCGGCTCGATGCGGCCGCCGGTGAGACGTACGCCGAGTTCGTCTCACCCCGGGCCCAGGTTCTCAACCAGTCGCCGGAACTGCGCAACTGCTGACGTGTCCGACCAGAGAATCGCCATTGTGGCGGTCATAGCCCCCATGATGGCGATTCTTTCGGGTGGGATTACCGTCCGTGATGGCCGCTGATATCGCGAGGAAGTCCTGACAATATGCCTTCATCGTGTGCGGATGGTTTGCAGGTCTGCCGGTCATTGAGCAAGGCAATAAAGCATCGGGGCAGCGGTTCAGTTGACGTCTTAGTAACTACCTGACGAACGAGCGAACTAGACGGGGACTCGCGGGTGGCGCCCATGTCTAAACGCTCAGGCAAGAAGGATGAGTAATCACCATTATCCACCAAACTGATCCAAACCCGAAGTGCATCAGTGACTTTCCGGAGATCAACCCGGCCGAGAAGTGTCAGTGACAGAAAGGCCCGCTCGGCTGGGCTGTCGGAGTGAGTCGAGCGGAGCGCTGTGCGCAACGCCACCTGACCGCGAATCCGTACACCGACTCATCGAGCTCACCGCCGGCCTCCAACATCCAGCCACACCCATACATAAACGTCACGTGACGTATACGTTGCAGTGGGACGGCCGCGAAAGAGGGGCGTCACCCAAGACCGGTGGGCGAAATGCGAAATTGCCACCGGAATTCGGTAGTCGCGGAATCCGAACAACGCGAACCGCTCAACACAGCATCCCGTCGTCGGAAAACCATCCAGCGCAGCAGGGCTGATTCAACTCTCACATAGTTCCGGAAAGCAGGGTGGAATCGGACAACTCTCTCACGGCTTCCCGGAAAACAGGCTCGCCGCCGCATGTCAGGTTAGTACCGATAAGCTACATTATGTCAACTAAACCACTGCATATTACGCTGCACCCCAATTGTTTTCATCCGACAGCGAGGCTGCGTCGGGAGCTTGGCATTACAGATCCAGGACGAAGCGCATTGCTTGGTCAATGGCTTGCATCTGTTCTGGACTAATCATTCCCTGACTAGATGACAGTCGTTCGACGGAGACCACTCGCAGTTGGTCGCAGCGAGCGAAGGAAACATGGTTCAGCCCGCTGTTCTCGGGCTCAAGTTCGACGTGGCTTCGCAGGCCGTAACCAACGGTCGTGATCGGTACGACGACTACCAGACCGCCTGGTCCATTGTTGAGAATGTCGACCGACACCACCACCGCCGGGCGATGAAAGGCTGGCCCGTC
>NZ_JBSFPX010000212.1:0-11483 GCF_053588415.1 Mycobacterium sp. NPDC003449 | reverse complement strand
TCCTGGCCTCCGGGCTGGACACCCGGGCCTACCGCCTGGCGTGGCCTGTCGGCACCGTCGTCCATGAGCTCGACCAGCCCGCGGTGATCGAGTTCAAGACCACCACGCTGGCCGGGCTGGGCGTGCACCCTGCCGCCGAACACCGGCCCATCGGGGTGGATCTTCGCGATGACTGGCCAAGGGCACTGCTGGACAGCGGGTTCGACCGGGACGCGCCAACGGCGTGGATCGCCGAGGGGCTGCTGATCTACCTGCCGCCACCGGCCCAGGATCAGTTGTTCGACAACATCACCCGGCTCAGTGCGCCCGGCAGCCGGCTCGGCACCGAGTACATCCCCGACGCGTCGGCGTTCTCCGACGACCGGTCCAGCCGCGTCACCGAGGGCTTCCGCCGGTTCGGCTTCGACACCGAGTTGTCCGACCTGGTCTACGAGGGCCGGCGCAGCCCGGTCATCGAATATCTGACCGGCCTCGGATGGGACGTAGCGTCACAGACCCTCGAAGAAATCTACGCGGCCAACGGTTTTGAACTTCCCGGCAACGATATGTTCGCGGCGTTCGCCGACGCGCGGGTCGTCACCGGGGTGCTGACCGGTGGTTGATCGCCGCGTCGGGGGACCTGCCGGGGACTGCGGTTCACCCACCGGACACCTTCCGGTCCGCCTGCGCATCACCGGCCGTTGGCCATCGCGTCGCCCGAACGCCGCACGCTGACGGGCATGGCCCAACCCCAACCGCACTCCCTGTTTCCCCGCCGCAGCCTGCTGCGCGCATCACTGGCCGGCGCCCTGCTGGTCCCCGCGGCGGCCGCACTGCAGGCCTGCGGTACCTCGGGTAACGGCGGCCAGGGGCCGGGCCTGGTTGCGAACCGTCCCCGCCTGACCCACGGCGTCGCGAGCGGCGATCCCAGGACCGACGGCGCGCTGGTGTGGGCCCGCTCGGACTCCCCGGCCCGGATGATCGTCGAGACCGCGGCCACCGAATCCTTCGACAACCCGGCCCGGGTCGAGGGGCCGCGGCTGAGCCCGAACTCCGACGGCGCCGGGCGGATCCGGATCACCGGTCTTGAGCCGGGGCAGACGGTGCACTACCGGGTGACGCTCGAGGGCGAGGACGGCGCCACCTCCGAACCCGTGGCCGGAGTGTTCAAAACCGTTGCCGCACAACCCCGCGACATCAGGTTCGTGTGGTCGGGCGATGTCGTCGGCCAGGGGTGGGGCATCAACCGCGACGGCGGCATGTCGATCTTCGGTGCGATGGCCGACCGCAACCCGGACTTCTTTGTGCATTCCGGCGATGCGATCTACGCCGACGGCCCGGTGCCCGAGACTCAGAAACAGCTGGACGGCGGCGTGTACGCCAACATCACGGCGCCGGCCAAGGACCATGTGGCCCAGACCCTCGACGATTTCCGCGGCAACTACGCCTACAACCTCACCGATGAGCACTACCGCCGTTTCTCCGCCACGGTGCCGCAGGTGATCCAGTGGGACGACCACGAGGTGGTGAACAACTGGTTTCCCGGTGAGTCGCTGGCCGGCCAGAACCGCAAGGGCTACACCGAGACCGACGCCGACAAGCTGGCCGGGTTCGCCTATCAGGCCTGGCGCGAATGGCAACCCGTCGACCCCGCCGAAGCCGTCGACGGCCGCTTGTACCGCAAGATGTCCTACGGCCCGCTGCTCGACGTCTTCGTGCTGGACATGCGCTCGTACAAGAACCCCAACCCGCGGGCCTGGGAGCCGCACGACGACGACGGCATCCTGGGGCGCGAGCAGACGCAATGGCTGATCGACGGTCTCAAGGAGTCCACGGCGGTGTGGAAGGTGGTGGCCAACGACCTGCCGATCAGCATCGTGGTGCCGGACGCGGCGTCGTCCCCGGACGATGGGCCGAAGTCGATGGAGGCCGTCGCGCAGGGCGAGAACGGGCGCCCGCTCGGCCGCGAGATCGCGTTCTCCCGCATCCTGTCCGATACCAAGCAGGTACCCAACGTCGTCTACCTCACGGCCGATGTGCACTACACGGCCGCCATCTCGTATCACCCGGACCAGGCCGGGTTCACCGACTTCGCCCCGTTCTGGGAGTTCGTGTCCGGGCCGCTGAACGCCGGCGCGTTCCCGGAGAGCCCGCTCGACGGCACGTTCGGGGCCAAATACGAGTTCGTGCATGCGCCGCGGGACCAGAACGTGTCCCCGGCCGAGGGCTTCCAGCATTTCGGCGAGGTGACGATCGACGCCGACACCAGGACGCTGACGGTGAACCTGTGCGATGCGACCGGAAAGTCGTTGTACACCAAGGAGTTGCCGCCGGCCTGACGCTCGAGGTATTTGCGTTCGTGAATACCTCACGGGCTCGGCGCGGGATAAGGCTGAGGTTGCTGGTCTCCGACCTGCGAGCTCTCCGAGGGGCACGGTGAAATCTGAGAAAACCCGGGGCTGCTCTCAGGTGCTGCCTCAGGGCGGCCGTGCGGGGCCGCGGATGGGCGAGGCCCGCGACCAGCGGCGATCAGCCGTCCCGAGGACGCGCGGGTAACGGTGTGCCGCGAACCCGGCTTTCGATTCATTGTGTTGGCAACATATGCGGGTTGACATGGCAGTTTATCCGGCCGATCGGCCGGTTGGGTGATGTACGGTCTGCCCAAGTCGCTGGGGCCTGTCAGCGAATATCGGAGGAGTGTTCGCCTGCGAGGGGTGGCCCCAGCGAGCTTGAGCGGCCGGGACGGCTGCGGCCTGCCATCACCCTTCAGCTAATCAAGAGCGAAGTGTTGTGGAGCTATCCGCGTCATTATGGCGAATATATCTGGATATCTTCTATGGCTGGCGACCTTCTTGCCGCGGAAGGTAACCGAAAGATGAAATACCTGTTACAGGATGATTGTTCGGACTACATGCACTCTGGTGACGCACGGTCGAAATCGCTTCCATTGGCAACGAAATGTACGTGAAATCTCAAATTCAGCAAATATTTGTTGCTCCAATTTGCTCGTGAGATGGCAAACTACATCTGTTCTCAGGTCTTTCTAAGTGTTGTCTCAGTTCGTACAGGTTTTTCTCAGGATCCAGTCGCCAAACCTCGTCACGTTCACGCCGATCGACCCATAGCTAGGGGGCATACACCATGGCCATCCGCCCGCTCGTCACCAGCGGCGCCGCGCTGATCAGCGCGGCCGCCCTGGTCGCCGCCACACCCGCGCTGTTCGTCCCTAACGACGAGGTGCAGGTCGCCGCGTCCACCACCGAGCAGCAGGGCCCCAAAACCCTGACCGTTGAGCAGTACCAGCTGCTGGCGATCATGCTGCAGGAGCTGAGCGACGCGTTCTTCCAGGGCTACGGCGGCCAGATCAAGATCCTGAACGGTGTGCCGCAGATTGTGAACGGCGAACTGGAGCTCTCGGACGGTAACTGCGAGGACGAGGAAAACGTGTGCCAGTCGGGCCTCACGGGTGGCGCCTACTACCTGATCGACAAACTGCTGCCCGGCATCGAGATCGACAATGTCCTCTTTGAGGGGGGCTTCAAAGGGACCACGGGATACATCGCGAAACGCCTTGGCATTCCGAACGGCGTGGTCGATCGCGCGCTCAACCCGCAGCTGACGATCGACGAGACGATCGTCACCGCTGCTCAGGCGGTATTCGGTCCGGACTCGTTCTTGGCGAACCTGACCGCCGCCACGTTCTACGGCTATAGGGGCCACGAGGGCTGGCTCGCCGCCGTCGAGTTCACCGTGGACACGCTGCTCGGGCTGGACCCTCCCGTGGCTCCGGATCCGGATCCGCTGGTGCCGGAGGACGACGATGAGGGGCTTGGCGAGAACGCCCGCATGATGCTCACGAGCGCCACAGAAACCGAAGCGTCCGAGGCCGAGGAGACCGGGCCGGGCGCCACCAATGTGCTGACCGGTCGCCTGGTCAACCTCAGGGCCGATCTCGATGCCGGCGCGCCGAAGCTCCCCGGCCTGCCCGGGTTCTCGCTGCCGAAGAAGACCGAAGATGAGACCGCCGTGAAGGACGTCACGGACGTGGACACCGAGGGCGCCGACGAAGCGGTGCTGACCCCGGTCGGCACCAAGATCGAGACGCCGTCCTTCCCGAAGTTCCAACTGCCCAAGCCGGTGTTCACGGCACCCATCGTTCCCGCGCCTGAGGTGGCACCGGAGCCCGAGGTGGCACCGGCACCTGAGGGCAAGCCCAAGTTCGAGGCCAAGATCAGGAAGGCCGAAACCGAAGACACCACAACGGATACCGGCAGCACCGGCACCGGCAACAAGTACTCGCCGGAGATCCTGGAGACCGGTAACGGCCACCGCAACAACGATCCGTTCGGCATCAAGAAGAACGTCAGCGACTTCGCCAAAAAGGTGCTCGGCGGCGGCAGAGACTCCGGCAGTGACAGCGGTTCCGGTGACACCGGATCCGATGGCAGCGGCGGCGACGGCGGCGAGTAAGACCGCATCGGCAGGACCGCTCCGCATCGGCCCCTCCCACAAGGAGGGGCCGATGTCGCGTATCGGGCACCCGGCCGGTGAATTAGGGTGTCTGCGATACGGCAACCGAGAAGAAAGCGGCCGGACGTGACAGTGGCTGGCGACGAGGCCCAGGGCACCGAGGTGCGGGCCGGCGGGCGCACGACGCTTCAGCAGCGGTTCGAGGCGTCGCACGCCGGCCGGATCGTCATCAGCGTCCTCATCGTGGCGTTCCTGTTCCTCGGCGTCGTGTGGAACCTGCCCGACTCACCGATCGCCCGGGCCCTGGTGCCCGCGGTGCGCCCGGTCGCCGCGCCGCTCGGCCTCGACCAGGGCTGGGGCATGTACGCCACACCGAGCCGGCGCACCGAAGCCGTCGAGGTCCAGGTGAAGATGGCCGACGGCCAGATCCGCAGCTGGTCGGTGCAACCCGGCCAGCGCGGCGTCGGCGAATGGGACCGCTGGATCATGCTCAAACGGGCCGCGATGACCGACCCGAATGTCGGCCCGCAGCTGGCGCATTGGGTCGTCGGCCAGATCACCGAACCCGATGAGCAACCCGTGGCCGTCGCGGTGGTGATGCGGGTTCAAACCCTGTCCGAACCGGGTGAGGAATCCAGCGGCAAAGACGCTATGAAGGTGCTCTACCAAGAAGCATTGGCGGGCGAGCGATGAGCGGGCAGTCATCCGGCGTCGCCGGCGCCTGGAACGGCTTCTGGTTCACCCCGCGGCCCGGGTACACCCTCGGGCTGCTGCGCATCGCGTTCGGCGTCGTCGCACTGATCTGGGCGCTGACCCTGCTGCCCGAACTGTTCCGGGTGTTCGGCTCCGACGGTGTGCTGCCCGACTACGTGACCGGCGACTACCAGTGGTCGCTGTTCGGCTGGTTTCCCGGCGACACCGCCCTGCTGATCGGCTGGGTGGCGCTGGTGGTGGCGGCGCTGGCGATGATCGCCGGCTGGCACAGCCGGATCGCCGCGCTCGCGGTGTTCATCCTGATGTACTCGTTTCACCGGCGGGCCGATGCCCTGATCAACGCCGGAGACTCGATCCTCGTCGTCACCTCGCTGGTGCTCGCGCTGTCGCGCTGCGGTGCCGCGCTGTCGCTGGACCAGCGCCGCCGCACCGGGACCTTCTGGTCCGCACAGACCTTGGCGCCGTGGGCGATCCGGCTGCTGCAGGTCCAGCTGACCCTGATCTACCTGGTGTCGGTTCAGGCCAAGCTGGCCAACAAGCCGTGGGTGGAGGGCTCGGCGGCCTCCTACGCGTGGCGCACCGACGGCCGGTGGGCCTGGCTGGAAGCGCCCGCGTGGCTGTGGGACAGCCCGATCCTGGTGAACATGGTCAGCTGGGGCACCCTGCTGATCGAGCTGGGTATCGCCATCCTGGTGTGGAACCGGCGGTGCCGGCCGTGGGTGCTGCTGGCCGGGGTGGCGATGCACCTGTCGATGATGCTGACCATGAACGTCGGCTACTTCAGCATCGCGATGTTCGTGCTCTACCTGGCGTTCGTGCCCGCCGAGACGGTGCGGACACTGCCGGACCGGCTCAAGACCCTCGCGCGCCGTCGTCCCGCCGAGCCGCAACCCGTCGACGACGCTTCCTGAGCGGCTATCGGTTTGTCCGATCCGCCCGTCCCGCCCGCCCGCGCTGCGTCGCGAACCAGTCGCGGATCGCGGTGACGAACTCGCCGGGCGCATCGGACTCGACGTAGGTGCCCGCGCCCGCCACGATCACGGTCTCGTGCCCGGGAAAGTTCGCTTGCAGGCGTTCGCGCTCCTTGGGGCGGAAGGCGATATCGGCGTCCCCCCACACGATCAGGGTCGGTAGTTGGGCGATGCCGGCGAGGCCGGCCTCGACCTCGGCGAAGAAGGTCCGGCTGGCCAGGACCCGGCGGGGGAACGCGGCCGAGGCCTGGCGCCGCTCCGGGGTGTCCAGCGCCCGGCGGTAGTGGGTCATCTCGGCTGCCGTCGGCGTGCGCCGCCGGTGGCCCAACGGGATGAACGCGTTGACCACCAGGTTGAGCCGCCGGGCCAGGAAACGGCCCGGCGGTCCGCCGAAGATGCGGGAGAAGAACTCGAAGTGGAGATCGCCGTTGACCGGCCAGGCCCAGGTGTTGGCCAGCACCAGTCGATCGAAGACGCCCGGCCGCCGCTGGGCCGCGGCCAGACCGAGCAGGCCGCCCCAGTCCTGCCCGACCAGAGTGACCCCATCGAGGCCGACGGCGTCGACGAACCCGGTGACCACCTCGGCGTGCTCCTCGGGCAGATAGCGATAACCCGGCCTCGCCGTCGACAACCCGAACCCCGGGTAGTCCATGGCGATGCACCGGAAGTCGTTGCGCAGCGCGCGGATCACGTCGCGCCAGAGAAACGACCAGGTCGGGTTGCCGTGCAGGAACAGCAGCGTGGGACCCGCCCCTTCGTCGACGTAATGCACGGTGTGCCCGTCGATCTCGACGAAGCGGCTCTCGAACGGGAACAGGTCGTCGTCGACCCATTCGGGTCGTCGGCTCCCGATGGTGTCGGCCATGGCGGACCCTCTCGGCTCGGATGCGCGGTAAACTTGAACATCTCATACACACTTGAGAATTTCAAGTGAAAGGATTGCGATGCGAAGCTACGGCCAGTACTGCGGGCTCGCCCGGTCGCTCGAGGTCGTCGGCGATCGATGGAACCTGCTCATCGTCCGGCAGCTCCTGATCGCCCCCGCCCGCTACCGCGATCTGATCGGCGGCCTCCCGGGTATCGCCACCAACCTGCTCAGCGACCGGCTGCGCGACCTCGAAGCCGCGGGCGTGGTCGAGCGGCGGCTGGCCGGCGAGGGCAGCGTCGTCGAGTACGCCCTCACACCGTGGGGGGCCGAGCTGCGCCACCCGATCGAGAGCCTGATCCGCTGGTCCACCCCGTTGATGGTGCGCGGCCCCGACGGCGACTCCTTCCGGCCCGAGTGGCTGGCCCTCGCCGTCCCCGCCCTGCTCGCTGCCAGGGTCACGATCCGCCGCTCGGCGACCGTCGGCCTCGGGATCGGCGACCGGACCTTCCAGCTCCGCGCGACCCGCTCCGGCTTCGAGGTCGACCCGCACGACGGGCGCGCCCTCGACGCCACCCTCCGTGCAGAACCCACCTGCATCCTGGGCCTTGCCGCCGGTGCCCTCACCCTCGTCGATGCCGTCGCCCTCGGACTGGTCCAGATCGACGGCGACGAGTCTGTCGTCCGCACCGTCTTCGACGCCTGACCGGCTCGGCCGTTTTGTGTCACCAGGTGGCGGGTAGCTGGGCGATACTGAGCAAATGGGCGGGGTAGCGGGTGGCGGCGGTTCGCTCGGTGCGTTCTACGCGACCTGGGACAAGGCCCGCGAGACCTACGGGCAGGGCACCCCCGAGGGCGGCTCACAGTTCGAGGACAGCTCCGCGCGGTTCACCGACGTCGCCTCCGACCTGGAAGGCGCGGCCCCCGGCGCGCACTGGTCGAGCGGCGCAGCCGACGGCTACGACGCGTCGAACACCCGGCAGCGCGGCCTGGTCAGCCGGATCGCCGATATCGACCGGCGGCTCGGTGCCCAGATCGACGAGTCGGCGCGCGTCGTTGCCACCGGGCGGCAGAACCTCGACGCCGTGCGGCAATGGGTCGACGCCGCGGCCGCGAGTGCGCCGGCCGGCCGGCAGCGCGAGACGGTGCTCACCCAGATCGCCAGCCGGGGCCTGGAGGACCTGCGGGCCGTCGTCCAGCAGACCACCACCGAGCAGAACTTCATCACCCGACAGGTGAACGGGCTCAAGGGCGAGTACGAGGCGCTCACCTTCAAAGAGTCGCCCGAGCTTCCCGGAGACGATGAGCCCGGTAAGCAGGACGACCCGACCAAGACCGATATGTCCTCGGGCGATATCGAGGCGATCGACCGGGCCAACCGGGAGCTGCTGCAGCGGATGCTCGACGAATACCAGCAGCTTCCCGACGGGCAGGTGAAGACCGACCGGCTCGCCGACATCGCCGCGATCCGGGACGCGCTCAAAGTCCCCGACTCGCATCTGGTGTACCTGGAGAAGCCCGACGACCCGTCGCAGATGATTCCCGCGGCTACCTCGGTGGGCGACCCGTTCACCGCCGACCACGTCTCGGTGACGGTTCCCGGGGTGTCCGGCACGACCCGCGGAACCATCGAAGGGATGACCCGCGAGGCCGCCCAACTGCGAAACGAGGCGACCAGCATCGTCGAAGCCGAGCGGATGGACGGCAACCACAGCGTCGCCGCCGTGGCCTGGGTCGGCTACCAGCCGCCGCCCAACCTCGGCGACTCCTCGGTGCTCAACGACGATCTGGCCCAGGCAGGCGCCCCGAAACTCACCTCGTTCCTCGGCGAACTCGACGCCGCCTCGAAGAACCCGGGGCAGACCACGGCCCTGTTCGGGCACTCCTACGGATCGTTGACCTCGGGCATCGCGCTCAAGGAGGGTGCCAGCGAGTACATCGACAATGCCGTGCTCTACGGGTCACCGGGCTTCCAGGCCACCACCCCGGCGGATCTGGGGATGAACGACGACAACTTCTTCGTGATGGCCGCCTCGGACGATCCGATCAACTACATCGCCGACCTGGCGCCGCTGCACGGCTGGGGTTCCAACCCCAACGACGTCATCGACGACGACGGCCGGCTGCGGTTCCGGTTCCAGCACCTCGAAACCGATGCCGGCGTCACCCCCATCGAAGGCTACGAATCCAAGACCGGGGCGTCCGGGCACTCCGACTACGGCCGCGATGCGGGGGAGCGGATGAGCGGCTACAACCTGGCGGCGATCCTGCTCGACCGCCCGGACCTCACAGTGAAGGAAACGCCATACTCATGGTGATACGACGACGAATCCGCTTGGCTGCCCTGGCTTTTCTGCTGTGTGCCGCAACGGTGTTAGGTGGTTGTTCCGTGACCGAGAATCCCTACGAGACCGACACCGCGAAGGGCGACGACGCCGTCGCACTGATCGACGGTATGCGCGCCGACGGTTCGTATGAGGCCGCCCGCGAACGCCTCAACGCCACCGCGCGGACCATCGCCGAGCGCATCGCGGTCGCCGTGCCCGGTCAGACCTGGGCGTTCAGCGACGATCCGAACACCCAACACGTCAAGGCGCAGGGGCTGCCGTGCGACAAGCTCACCGGCGACATCGCCCGGCGCCCGATGTCCGACACGGTCGTATTCGGCCGAACCTTCAGCGCCGAGGAGTTCAGCACCGCCAACGACATCGTGGCCCAGGAAGCCGCCCAGTACGGCGCGACCGACGAATCATCGTTGTACAACGACGAATCCCGCCGTGACCGCAACCTGCAGGGCAACGGCTACGAGTTCAATCTGCGCCAGTCCAAGGCCGCGATCCTCAACATCACCGGGGCCTGCTTCCTGATGCAGAGCGTGGTGGATCTGCCCGCCGGGCAGCTGCCGCCCGAGCCGCCGATCGTGCCGACGCCCTGAGCTCGCCGGGCGAGGGCGACTACCCCCGGTCCTGCGCCAGCCCGGCCAGGTGCTTGAGCGAGTTGTCCAGGTGCCGGCGGTCGAACGGCGGGAACCCGATGTGTTCGCGGATGGCCTGCGGCACGGCCGACCAGTCATAGGTCAGAGTGACCTCGGTCCGGTCCTCGCCGACCGGCTTGAGGTCGTAGCGCCAGGTCCAACCACCGAATTCGAGGTTCGCGTCGTCGTCACCCTGGCCCGGCAGCCACGAGATCGCATGCGGCGGCTCGAAGACCTCGACCCGGTTGGCCATCTCGTAATGCATGCCGCCGTAGTTGTCGTGGTACATCGCCATCCGGAAGACCTGGCCGGCCTCGGTCAGCGGTTTGCCGTCGAGCGATTCCCGCACCCAGCCGGTGCCGTCGATCGCCTGATGGGTGGTCGGATCGGCCAGCACCGCGAACACGGTTTCGGCCGGCGCGTTGATCGTGCACGCGGTGCACATGGTTTCGTCAGTCATGTCGGTACCGACCGGCCGCAGCTCAGAAACTCATCGAGATTGCGTACAGGGCTGTGCATCT
Source organism: Mycobacterium sp. NPDC003449 (assembly GCF_053588415.1). Taxonomy (NCBI): domain Bacteria; kingdom Bacillati; phylum Actinomycetota; class Actinomycetes; order Mycobacteriales; family Mycobacteriaceae; genus Mycobacterium; species Mycobacterium sp. NPDC003449. Next base: position 989 of record NZ_JBSFPX010000212.1, on the reverse strand, counting down.
TGGGACATCACGACCCTGAGCGCAATATCAACGAGACACCTGCATCAGTTGTCGAGCTTGCGGCGCCTCTTGCGCTTCACCCCGACACTGCCCCACAGCGAGAATCCGTGGATGTGCACGCGGGGGGCGCCGGGCGTCCCGTCGCCGGGGACGATGTGGTCGAAATTCCCCATCACCGCGACGCCGTGCAGATCGACGTTCACCTCCGGCGGCACCAGGATGGTCTGCCCGCCGAAAATCGAATAGGTGCGGATCTCGACGTCGGCGGAGGTGAAATCGGCATAGCGCAGATCGACCACGCCGCCACCGAAGAGTGCGAAGGTGGTCAGCTTCTTCGGCACATTCCAGCGGCCGCGGCGTTCGAACCCGCTCATGATGGCCAGCAGAACCGTCGAAGGACAGGGGCGGCAGGTCGTGCTGGGGTAGTTGACGGTGCCAGGCAGGTCGGAGTTCAGTCGCGCCAATTCACGGTAGGTCTCGGCGGCGTAAGCCTTTGCCAGCCGGTCCTCATATTCCTTCATGGGTAGCCGGCCCGAGGCGGCGGCATCGGTGAGTTGCTGCGCCACCTGGATGCGGTCGGTGTCGGCAGCGCGCATCGACCCATTCTGCGGCGCTGAAGTGCTCATCAGCCTTGAGCCTACGACGATCGCCGATACATGCAAGGCCGTTGGCCAAAGTGTTGCCGTCCCGGGAGCTCCTAGACGTGCAAATCGGGCAAAGTCAAGCGTCGGAACCGAGGTAATCCTGGAACGTTATGGTCCCGACCGCGTTTTGCGGGCTCAGATTGGCCCCTGACCTGTAACCCGAGGCGACACGACCGGGAAACGTGAACTTCATTACACGACGACCGCTATTGTGAGCCAGCAGATAGATCTGACCCAGTTCCGAGTGGTCCAGCACCGTCGGACCACCGATATCGGATACCCGCGATGTCGCGGCCCGGCTGGTCGAATTGATCGACACAGAACCGGCCGGTCGGGTATCCGATA
>NZ_JBSFPX010000211.1:0-11595 GCF_053588415.1 Mycobacterium sp. NPDC003449 | reverse complement strand
GGTGCGGCGGCGGCGAGATCAGCCCGACGCCCGGGGTGGAATGCCGGACCTCGGCAACCCACGGGTACACCTTGTGTCCCGGAAGCTGCCCGCCCTCACCGGGTTTCGCGCCCTGGGCCATCTTGATCTGGATGTCGGTGCAGTTGGTCAGGTAGTGGCTGGTCACCCCGAAGCGTCCCGAGGCCACCTGTTTGATGGCGCTGCGGCGCCAGTCGCCGTTCTCGTCGCGGTCGAAGCGGTTGACGTTCTCGCCGCCCTCACCCGAGTTCGACCGGCCGCCAAGGCGGTTCATCGCGATGGCCAAGGTTTCGTGGGCTTCGGCCGAGATCGAGCCGTAGCTCATGGCGCCGGTGGAGAACCGTTTGACGATCTCGGCGGCCGGTTCCACCTCCTCGAGCGGGACCGGTGCACGCACACCGTCACGGAACTTCAGCAGGCCGCGCAGGGAGGCCATCCGCTCGCTCTGGTCGTCGACCAGGCCGGTGTACTCCTTGAAGATCGAGTACTGACCGGTCCGGGTGGAATGCTGCAGCTTGAACACCGTGTCCGGGTTGAACAGGTGGTACTCACCCTCACGGCGCCACTGGTATTCACCGCCGACCTCGAGCTCGCGGTGGGCGCGCTCGTCGGGACGGGACAGGTAGGCCAGCGCGTGCCGGGTCGCGACGTCCTCGGCGATGTCGTCGAGGTCGATACCGCCGACCGGACAGGACAGTCCGGTGAAGTAGGCGTCGAGGACCTGCTGACTGATGCCGATGGCCTGGAAGAGCTGCGCACCGGTGTAGGAGGCGAGTGTCGAGATGCCCATCTTGGACATCACTTTCAGCACGCCCTTGCCCGCGGCCTTGACGTAGTTGGCCTTGGCCTGATCACTGCTGATCCCGGTGATCACGCCGCGGTCGACCATGTCCTCGATCGATTCGAAGGCCATGTACGGGTTGATCGCCGCGACACCGAACCCGACCAGCGTGGCCATGTGGTGCACCTCGCGGGCGTCACCGGACTCGACGACCAGGCCGACCTTGGTCCGGGTGCGCTCGCGGACCAGGTGGTGATGCACCGCGGCGACGGACAGCAGCGACGGGATCGGCGCCATCGTCTCGGTCGATTCGCGGTCGGACAGCACGATGATGCGGGCGCCCTCGCGGATCGCTTCGGACACCTTGGCGCGCACGGTGTCCAGTGCCTCTTTGAGGCCCTGGCCGCCCCGGTTGACCGGGTACAGGCAGCGGATCACCGCGGCCCGCATCCCGTGTTTGTGTCCGCGGACCTCGTGGTCGGGGTCGACACAGATCAGCTTGGAAAGGTCGGCGTTGCGCAGGATCGGCTGCGGGAGCACGATCTGCCTGCACGATTCGGGACCGGGGTTGAGCAGGTCGCCCTCCGGCCCGATCACCCCCTGCAGGCTGGTGACCACCTCTTCGCGGATGGCGTCCAGCGGCGGGTTGGTGACCTGGGCGAACAGCTGCTGGAAGTAGTCGAACAGCATCCGCGGCCGGGCCGAGAGCACCGCGATGGGGGTGTCGGTTCCCATCGAGCCCAGCGCCTCGGCGCCGGTGCGGGCCATCGGCGCGACCAGCAGGTTGAGTTCCTCGTAGGTATAGCCGAAGGTCTGCTGGCGCAGCACCACCCGGTGGTGCGGCATCCGGACGTAGTCGCCCGGCGGCAGCTCGTCGAGCGGGAACAAGCCCGCCTCGATCCATTCCTGGTAGGGCTGTTCGCCGGCGAGCTGGGCCTTGATCTCCTCGTCGGAGACGATGCGGCCCTGCGCAGTGTCCACCAGGAACATCCGGCCGGGCTGCAGACGCATCTTCTTGACGACGGTGGACGGATCGAGCGGCAGCACGCCGGCCTCCGAGGCCATCACCACCAGGCCGTCCTCGGTGACCCAGATCCGCGACGGGCGCAGTCCGTTGCGGTCGAGCACCGCACCGATGACGGTGCCGTCGGTGAAGCAGACCGAGGCGGGCCCGTCCCAGGGCTCCATCAACGAGTCGTGGAACTCGTAAAAGGCCCTGCGTGCGGGATCCATCGATTCGTGCCGTTCCCAGGCCTCGGGGATCATCATCAGCACGGCGTGCGGGAGGCTGCGCCCGCCCAGGTGCAGCAGCTCCAGCACCTCGTCGAACCGTGCGGTGTCGGATGCGCCGGGGGTACAGACCGGGACGATCTTGTCGAGCCCGTCGGTGCCGAATACGTCGGTGCGGATCAGTGCCTCACGGGCGCGCATCCAGTTCTCGTTGCCGGTGACGGTGTTGATCTCGCCGTTGTGGGCGATCCGGCGGAACGGGTGGGCCAGCGGCCAGGACGGGAACGTGTTGGTGGAGAACCGGGAGTGCACGATGCCGAGCGCGCTGGTGAGCCGGTCGTCCTGCAGGTCCAGGTAGAACGCCTTGAGCTGCGGTGTGGTCAGCATGCCCTTGTAGACGAAGGTCTGACCGGAAAGGCTTGGGAAGTAGACCGTTTCACGGCCCGGGCCGTCCTGGCCGGGACCCTTGGTGCCGAGTTCGTGTTCGGCGCGTTTGCGCACCACGAATGCCTTGCGCTCCAGGTCCATCCCCGAGGCGCCGCCGATGAACAGCTGGCGGAAGGTCGGCATGGCGTCGCGGGCCAGGGCGCCCAGCGACGAATCGTCGGTGGGGACCTCGCGCCAGCCGAGCACCTCAAGACCCTCGGCCTCGGCGATCTTCTCGACCGCCTCGCTGGCCGTCGCGGCGTCGCGCGAGGACTGCGGCAGGAAGGCGATGCCGGTGGCGTAGCTGCCCGGCTCGGGCAGGTCGAAATCGCAGACCGCACGCAGGAACGCGTCCGGCACCTGCAGCAGGATGCCCGCACCGTCGCCGGTGTTCGGCTCGGCGCCCTGGGCGCCGCGATGCTCAAGGTTGACCAGGGCCGTGATGGCCTTGTCGACGATGTCCCTGCTGCGGCGACCGTGCATATCGGCAACCATCGCCACGCCGCACGCATCGTGCTCGTATGCCGGGTTGTACAGCCCTTGCGATTTGGGCGCCATTCCCACCTAGCCCTTCAACACGCTGTTCTTGACCTCCGCCGCCGGTCGCCAGTCACGGCACCCGGCGGGCGTTGGCCGGCCCGGCGGTGGAGACCTTCGTGCAGCACTGGACGACGGCTATGTCCCACACGCCTTAAGTGGAGAAAACGATAGGGCAAACCCCCTGCGTGATGCCAACTTAGCCAAGCCTAACCAGGTCCGACCGCCGACCCGCCTGCCGAGTGGCACGTCGACCGTCACGGCAGCCAATCAGCGTGCAGCCCAATGTGATTCATACCCCGGACGGCTCGGATCGAAACGCCGCCGAAGCACCCCATCATGGCAACCACCTCGGCGTTAATTTGCTGTGTGACATTTATCATGTTGTTATACTGCTGTTATAGGTCAATGCGCCATTTGCACAAAGCTTAGTCAGATTCTTAGAGTTTGCCGAAATACCGCCCTGACCGGCCCGGCGGCGGGTCCCGGGCGGCGGCCCCGCGGCGACGGATGCGGCATCGTCGGTGATCATCGCCACATCTACCCGTCCCCGGCAAGTGAACTCGCGGGCCCGCCGCACCCGATATCGAATGGCCAACAGCGGGTAACCACCGGGTGAAGCGTCGATCACGTTGACGCAGAAATGATTTCGATTTGCACACAGTTCGGCAAACACGATACTGCCATCAGCTAATGGGTGAAACCGTACCGAATACCACATCCGGTAGTCGAGGAGACTCCTAATGATCGCACCCACAATGTCACACAGGTTGGCCGCTGAGTTCATCGGTACGTTCTGGTTGGTTCTCGGTGGCTGCGGAAGCGCCGTGTTCGCCGCGAAATTCCTCTCCGGCGAGGGCATCTCACTGGGGATCGGATTCCTCGGGGTCGCGCTCGCCTTCGGCCTGACCGTCCTCACCGGCGTCTACGCGTTCGGGGTGATCTCGGGCGGCCATTTCAACCCGGCCGTCACGCTGGGCGCCGCGCTGGCCCGCCGCGTCGAATGGGCCGCAGTGGTGCCGTACTGGATCGCCCAGGTGATCGGCGGCCTGGTGGCAGGCGTGGTGATCTACGTCGTCGCCAAGAGCCAGGAGGGCTGGACCGCCACCGGAAACATGGCGGCCAACGGCTACGGCGAACACTCGCCCGGCGGCTACGCACTGATCGCGGTGCTGATCACCGAGGTCGTGCTGACCGCCATCTTCCTACTGGTCATCCTGGGTTCGACCGACGACCGGGCCCCGAAGGGCTTCGCCGGCCTTGCGATCGGTCTCACCCTCACCCTGATCCACCTGATCTCGATCCCAATCTCGAATACCTCGGTCAACCCGGCCCGTTCGACGGCGGTCGCATTCTTCAACGGTGACGGCGCCCCCGCCCAGCTGTGGGCGTTCTGGCTGGCCCCGCTGGTCGGCGCTGCCATCGCCGGCCTGGCCTACCCGTATCTGTTCGGCGTGGCCGAGGAACTCGCCGACCGCCCGGTGCGCGACGACGCCCTGGAGAACCCGCCCCAGGGAGCTGTCTAGGTCAGGTGGTCGAATTCGCCGCTGACCCAGCGGATATGAGTTTCCGCTGACCGGTGCACTACGTCCTTGGCGGCACTGTCGATCTCGTCGCCGCCAAGGGTGTAGAGCCGGTCGTAGTCATAGGCGTCCAGCCGCGCCACGATGCGCCGCACCACCGCCGCAGACAACGGCACGTGTTTGGGGAAGTTGCGCTGGAACGACACCCAGTCGCGGGCCGGCCCGCCGGTGATGGTGTCACCCACCAGCAGGGTGCCGTCCCCGGTGAGCGCCACCGAACTGCCCCGCATGTGCCCGCCGACATGCACCAGCCGCACCCCGCCCACCGGTTCCACCTCATCGCGCCAGAGCTCGATCGACCGGTCGGGCCGCGGAAGCCACTCGGCATCAAGGGCATTCACATACACCGGGACGCTCCCGAACGCCCGGCTCCAGGTCAGTTGGGCGCCGAACATGTGCGGGTGGCTGGCCGCGACGGCGGCCAGTCCGCCCAGTCGGGTGACCAGTGCCAGGATGTCGTCGTCGAGGTAGCTCGGCGCATCCCAGAGCAGGTTTCCTTCGGCGGTCCGCACCAGGAACGACCGATGGCCGATGGCGAACCTCGGTGCCCGCCGCAGGCTGTGCACGCCCCGCCCGTGGTCCACATATTCGGTGTGGTGCGGTTGGGCGGCAAGCTCTTCCAGAGTGGTCCAGGTACCGTGCGGCGGTAGATCGCCACGCTCCTCCATCGTGACCACCTCGGTGGTCAGCACACAACCGTCGGCCGGCGGGCGGTTATCGGAATCCGGGTGTTCGATACCGCATCCGGTACATATCCAGGTAGGCACTCCCCCAGGCTGGCACCTCAACGGTAGTTGAGGTCAACTGCCCGTCACGCGGTCTTGCGGCGCGCCTTGCCCGCGGCCGCCCGTTCGGTGGGCTGGCCCTCATGCGCCAGCTGCCCGCCCGCGCTCTCCAGATGGGCGCGCACGAACCACTGGAACTTCTCCAATTCGGCGGCGTGGTCGATCAGCACGTCCTGCGACACCAGATCCAGCTTGTCCAGCCGGTCGATGCACTTGCGGGTGTCTTCGATCACGCCGGTGTACACCAGGTCGAGAGCGGCCAGGTGGGCCTGGACGTTGTCCCGGCCGACGGAGTAGTCATCCCAGGTGCGATCGGCGACGATCGCACCCGGCGTGCCCTTGGGAGACCTGCCCAGTGCCGCGATCCGTTCGGCGACCTCGTCGGCGTAGCCCCGCACCAGCACCACCTGTGGGTCGATCATCTCGTGCACACCGATGAAGTTGGGCCCGACCACGTTCCAATGCACATGTTTGAGCGTCAGGTGCAGGTCGTTGTAGGTGCTGAGCTGTTTCTGCAACAGCTCAGCCACCGCGGTGCCCTGCTTGTCGGTGAGTCCTGGAATCGTGAACGAAGTCACGGTGGCTCCTTTCGCCTACAGCGGTGATCCGCCCCTGCGGGTACCCGGCGCTGGCGCCCGGTAATCACACCGACCGGTTCACAGGGCCTTCAGATCGGGTATCGCCTGGCGCGCACCGCGCCGCGGATTGACCGCGAGACCGCTGACTTCCAACAACCGCACGGCCCGGTGCCGGTGCGGCCGCAGCGGTTCCAGCAATTCGATCATCGCCGCATCGTCGATCGGCTTGCCGAGCAGGCTCAGGCCCACGACCGTGGCCAGATGGTAGTCCCCCACCGACAGCGCATCGGCATCCCCGAATGCCCGTTGCACGGTCTCCGCCGCGGTCCATTCCCCCACCCCCGGTAGGGATCTCAGCCCGGCGACGGCACGATCGGCGGTGAGCCGTTCCAGCGCATCGGCACGGCGGGCGCATCCGACGATGGTCCGGGCCCGGCCGGGATCGACGTTGGCCCGGTGGAACTCCCATGACGGAATTCGTCGCCACACCTCGGCTGCCGGCGGGACGCGCATGCCGGCCGGGACCGGACCGGGCGCAGGCGCGCCAAACCTGCCCACCAGCGCGCGCCAGGCCCGCCAGGCGTCCATACCGGACACCCGCTGTTCGATGACGGCCGGGATCAGCGCCTCGAGCACCCGGCCGGTGCGGCCCAGCCGCAGATGCGGAGCCCGGCGGTAGGCCTCGGCGATGGTCGGCTCCACCGGTTCGAAACCGGTGGTGTCGTCGGCCGCGCCGAGCAGGGCGGGCAGGCCGTCGAGGAATTCGGCGGCGCCGGCGCCCCACGCCTCGCAGTCGACGGTGCCGGGTGCCGATTTGTCGATGCGGGCGGTCACCGGTCCACTCGGCATCAGGCTGGTCCGCCAGATCGCCCCGTCCGGCGTCACCCGGTAGCACGGATCACCGCCGCCGCGGCGCAGCGGGGCCAGCGTCAGGCCCGGGCTGGCCGGGCCGCTGAACACCACACTGGCGCTGGGCACGCCCCCAGGCTATGTCAGCGCGACATCCGCCTTGTCGGCGTAGAAGGCCACCCGGCCGGCGATCTCGGCTACGGCCGGGTAGGGCTGCTCATACGTCCACACGACGTCCTCGGCGGGGCCGACGTGGTAGTAGTTGGCCTCGCCCTTGTACGGGCAGTAGGTCGTGGTGTCGCTGCGGGTCAGCACCGACCCCACCACATCGGCCTGCGGCAGGTACTGCACCGCCGGATAGGTGGACTCCTGCAGGGTCAGCGCATCGTCGGTCTCGGCGACGACCTCGCCGTTGACCCGCACGGTCACATGCCTGCCGGTGGGGGTGATGGTGATGGGGTGGGCTTCGGTGGGTTCCAATACCGGTCGATCGGTCATACCTCACTCAACGTGACCGGCCTCACCATTCTTCCGCCTCCGGCAATACGATCTGGCACATGACCGCTCCCGTGAAAGCCTCCGTGTCGATCGCCGCCGATGCCGCCGCCGTGTACGCACTCCTCACCGACCTGCCGACGCTGGCATCGCTGGCCGAGGAGGCCCACGCGATGGAGTGGCAGAAGGGGGATTCGGCCACCCCCGGCTCGGTGTTCAAGGGCCACAACCGCAACGGGTCGAAGACCTGGAGCACCACCTGCACCGTCACGGATGCCGAGCCGGGCAAAGCGTTCGCATTCGACGTCAAGTCGCTCGTCTTCCCGGTCGCGCACTGGCGCTACGACATCGCGCCCGCGGAGGGCGGCTGCACTGTGACCGAGGCGACCTGGGACCGCCGGGCCGGCTGGTTCAAGGCGATCGCGGGCCGGGCGACCGGGATCACCGACCGCGACACCGCCAACGCCGAACACATCCAGCTGACCCTGCAGCGCCTGAAGGAGCGGGCCGAGGGGCGCTGAGCGCGGCGCCGAACCTACTCGTTTCTGCCATCCGACGATCAATCCCTGCCATCGGAATTATCCCGCTGACCTGCCTGTTTAGACAGTCATAACGCAACTGAGCGTAGGTCAGAGGAGATAGAAATGAAGAAGTTCGCAGTCGCCGTCATAGCCGCAAGCGGCCTGAGCGCCGCCGCCATGGGCCTGGCCGGCCCGGCCCAGGCCGCCCCGGCGGGCAGCCCCGACGGCACCGTCATCTCGGCGGGCGTGGACCGCCTGGACTGGCTGGACAAGATTCAGCCCAAGGTCAACGTTCCCAAGGTGGACACCACGGTGCGCCACAGTGGCCGGTGACGCGGGCCACCCGCACCCGCAGCAAAGAGGGGCACCCCGCAGGGGGTGCCCCTCTTTCGCGCTCAGAACGCGTAGCGGTGGTATTGGGCCATATAGCGCAGGGCGGGTAGCGGCCGCATCACCGTGGCCATCAGCCGGTAGTACCAGGCCACCTCGTTGAACACCGCATCGTCGAACGGTGACGTCCAGGCCAGCAGCCGGGTCCCGGGCACCGCGTCGAGGATGTCGGCAGGCTTGTTGATCGCCCAGTACAGCGTCGATCCGGACCGCCGCACCACCGCGTTCATCCACTGCGTCCGGATGCCCAGCCGGCTGAACGCATCGAACTGCAGCTCACCGGACCCGAATCGGTCGACGATCCGCCGCAGCAGCGCGACGCCGTCGTTTTCGGTGAGGTACATCGTGAGCCCCTCGCCGATCATCAGGGTCGGACGGTCGGCCGGGATGTCGGCCAGCCAGCCGGGATCGGTGACCGAGGCCGCCACCACCTGGTAGTTCTCGGCGGCGGGATAGAGCTGCGTGCGCAGGTTCGCGACGTCGGGGTAGTCGATGTCGAACCACCGCACGCCGGGGCCGGGTTCGAGCCGGAAGAACCGGGCGTCCAGTCCGCAACCGAGGTGCAGCACGGTCGCCTCGGGATTGACCGCGAGGAACTGCCGCGCCCAGTCGTCGAAGTGCAGGCTGCGGGTGGTCACCGACGCGGAGTTACCCCTGGTGATGGTGGTCCGGCTCCAGTCGTAGTCGATACGGTCGACGATCTCCTTGGCGTACCGGTCGCCGAGGATGGGTTTGGGCAGGTCGGCGTCGAGCGCCTTGGCGTAGAACGTCGCGAGCATGGTCTGCGGCGCCCCGCTCAGGTCGACCTTGAGTTTGTCGGTCATGGCCGCCAGGTTAATCCGCAATAGCGCTGCGGCACAGTGGCTTAACGTTATGCGGCGTGGCGTTCAGCCGCTCCGGCCCGCACGTTTGGCCGCCCGCAGGCCGACCCAGAATTTCGCGGCGTCACGGATCGAATCCTCGACAGGGCCTGGGCGCCAACCGAGTTCACGTTCGGCCTTGCCATGGTCGACGGGGGCTTCGGCCCGCATGAGCCGCAGTGAGGCCAGCGACAGCCGTTCGTCGGTGCCCTTGATCCTGCCCTTGAGGGTGCCCACCGCGGCCATGGCGTAGGTGAGCGGCAACGGGATCGACCTGGCCGGCGCCGGCACCCCCGCGGCCTCGGCGGCGATGCGCGCCACCTCGGCGTTGCTGATCATCTTCGCCGAGATCAGGTAGCGCTCGCCGGGTGTGCCCTTGTCCGCGGCCAGGATGAGCGCGCGGGCGGCATCCTCGACGCCGACGGCCTCGAGTTCGATGCCGCTCATCACGAACGGCAGCTTGCCGAAGGCCGCACCTGCGATGATCGCGCCGTGCGGGGTGCGGCCCCAGTCCCGCCCGCCGTAGGTGGTGGAGACGCACATCGCCACCGCGGGCAGGCCACGCTCGCGGGCGTAGCCGAGTACCAGCCGCTCGGCCTGCACCCGCGACCGCACATACGGGGTGAGCCCCTTGTCGGCGATGATGTCGTCCTCGGTGGCCACCTTGCCGCGCTTGCGGCCGACGGTCGCGTAACTGCTGGTGAAGACGAACCGCTTGATCCCGGCCGCGATCTCGGGTTCCACCGCGACGTCGAGCACGTTGCGGGTGCCGTCGACGTTGGTACGAAACAGCGGCGACGGGTCGCGCAGCCAGCCGCGGGTGTCGACGACGCAGTAGTAGACGACGTCGGCGCCGGTCATCGCGGACCGCAGCACGTCGTCGTCCCAGATGTCGCCCTCGAACCGGGTGACGTCGAGGTCGTCGATGCCGATCGTGTTGGCACCGGCCCGCACCATCACCCGGACCTCCGCGCCGGCGTCGACGAGTTGGCGGGTGACGTGTGAGCCGAGGTACCCGTTGGCCCCGATCACGAGCGCGGTCATCGCGCGGATCCCATCTGGCGTCCCATCTTCTGCATCCAGGCCGCGGCCTCGTCGGGCAGGTTTCCGAGTTCGGAGGCCTTGCGGCACCACTTCATTCCCGCGGACACGAAGCGCAGCGGGTTGTAGACGTCCTCCTGACGCGACCACAACCCGTCGCCGGCGTAGGTGAGGATCGAGATGTTGGTGGCGCTGATGACGGTTCCGTCGCCCGGGTCGGTCATCGGGTTGTCCAGTTCGCAGATGATCCGGCCGGTGGGTTCGTCGATGACCGACCACAGCGCCGGGAACGCGGTCATATAGCTGCCGGGAAAGGCCGTCATGGTCTTCCAGATCCAGGCCCGCACCTGCTCGCGGCCCTTCATGGTGCCCGCCGCGTGCTCGATGTAGTCGACGTCGGGGGTGTAGTGCTCGACCCACGCATCCCAGTCCTTGGCCCGGGCGGCCCGGTCCACGGTGCTTTCGAAGGTCTCGAAGGCCGCGGCCAGTTCGTCGCGGCTGAACGTGCTCATCCCGAAACTAGAACACGTTCTAACAAGGTTTGTCGAGGGCCGTCACTCGACGGCGAGGACCGCCCGGTCACCCAGTGGGCCCTGCAACGGCACATCGATGGTGCCGTGCACCGCGAGCGCGATGCACATCCGGCCGACGGCTTCCGGCGGAGTCCCGCCGTGCAGTTCCACCGTCACCGTCTCGGCGGTCTCCTGGGTGGTCAGGTGCACGCCGAAGCAGTCAGGGGTGCCCGCGGTGAAATTGACCCGCAGCCCCTGGCCGTCACGGCTGAAGGACTCGATCTTGGTCGAATGCTGGTCGACGATCCAGCGGTTGTCGTCGAACACCGTCCTCGACGGGTCCGGTGGCACCTCGGGGACCGCGGCCGAGTTCGGGTCGGCGGTCGCCGCGGGCAGACCGGCCGCGGGCAGGCCGGTCGTCGCGGCCAGGAGTAAACCGGTCAGCGTCGCGGTTAGCACTACACGCATGCACCCCACCGTAGTGGCCCGGCCCACTGCCGGTGGTGGCGCACAATGGTGTGGACGGAAGGGAGAGACAGCGCTATGGGCAATTATTCAACGGCGATCCTCGCGGGCGGCTGCTTCTGGGGCATGCAGGACCTGATCCGTAAACAACCCGGTGTGGTGTCGACCCGGGTCGGCTACACCGGCGGACGTAACGATCACCCCACCTACCGCAACCATCCCGGCCACGCCGAGGCAGTGGAGATCGTCTACGACCCGGCCCGCACCGACTACCGCGCCCTGCTGGAGTTCTTCTTCCAGATCCACGATCCGTCCACCAAGGACCGGCAGGGCAACGATGTCGGCACCAGCTACCGGTCGGCGATCTTCTACCTCGACGACGATCAGAAGCGCATCGCCCTCGACACCATCGCCGATGTGGACGCCTCCGGGCTGTGGCCCGGCAAGGTGGTCACCGAGGTGACCGCGGCCCCCGACTTCTGGGAGGCCGAACCCGAGCATCAGGACTACCTGGTGCACTCCCC
>NZ_JBSFPX010000210.1:0-11598 GCF_053588415.1 Mycobacterium sp. NPDC003449 | reverse complement strand
CTGGACTGGGTCCCCGACGGTGCCTACGTCACCGCCCATGTCACCGCGGATGCCTTCTGCTGGAACATGGTCCGGTCCCTGGTCGGTGCTCTGCTGGCAGTCGGCGAGGGCCGGCGCGCCCCGGACTGGACAGCGGGGTTGCTGTCGGCGACGAGCCGGTCCAGCGAGTTCGCCGCGGCCCCGGCGCGCGGGCTGACGCTGGTGCGGGTGGATTATCCGCCCGATGACCAGCTGCTCGCCCGCAATCGGGTGACCCGTGATGTGCGCACAGTCTGAGCCTCGGGCGGATCCTGCACCCTCCCTGTTTCCGCTCAGTACCGTTGCGCCACACCAGCCGAGAGGGACGATTTCAGTTCGGGCGATAGCTCGACCAAGATCCGCTGCCAGCACCGCATCTTCGTAAGCGATTAAGCCTCATCCATGCCTGGGTGAGACCACAGCAACACATAGAACCTCTGCTTCACCCCCCGATCCTCACCCGCAAACAAAGCCGCATTCCGAACCGTTAGGCACAGGTTCGCGCGAAGCGTCGCCCCTCGGGTTTCTTCGAGTGACACCGGCGGGTTCGCGTGGTGGCCCGACGAGGACCCGGTTACGACAGCGGGCCGATCGCGTCCTCGGCGGCAGCCACCAATGCCCCGTTGCCCGCCAGTTCGACCACGGCGGCGATCTCCGGGGCCAGATGGCGGTCGGCGCCGGGGCCGGCGACGTGTTGACGGACCGTGCCGACAACGGCTGCCGTCGCCGGCGATGACGCCAGCGGGGCGCGCAGGTCGAGGGCACGTGCCGCGGTGAGCACCTCGATGGCCAACACCTGGGTGAGTCCGTCGATCGCGCGTCGCAGCTTGCGTGCCGCCGACCAGCCCATCGACACATGGTCTTCCTGCATCGCCGAGGACGGGATCGAATCGACACTTGCGGGGACAGCCAGGCGCTTGAGTTCGGAGACGATCCCGGCCTGGGTGTACTGGGCGATCATGTGGCCGCTGTCGACGCCGGGATCATCGGCCAAAAAGGCGTTGAGGCCGTGATTTCGTGCCGGGTCAAGGAACCGGTCAGTACGTCGCTCGCTGATCGAAGCCAAGTCGGCCACCACGATTGCCAGGAAGTCGAGTACGTAGGCCACCGGCGCACCGTGGAAGTTGCCGTTGGACTCGACGCGGCCGTCAAGGGTCACTACGGGGTTGTCCACGGCGCTGGCCAGTTCCCGCTGGGCCACCACGCGGGCGTGTTCGGCGGTGTCGCGGGCGGCCCCGGCGACCTGGGGCGCGCAGCGCAGCGAGTAGGCGTCCTGGACGACGGTGCAGGTGTCGGTCTTGTGGCTGGCCACAATCGCCGAATCGGCCAGCAGGCGGGTCATGTTCGCGGCGGCCGCCGCCTGGCCGGGGTGCGGTCTCAGCGCCTGCAGGTCGGCTGCGAAGACCCGCTCGGTCCCCAGTAGGCCTTCTACGCTCATGGCCGCGGCGACGTCCGCCAACCGCAGTAGCGCGTCGAGATCGGTCAGCGCCAAGATCAGCTGGCCCAGCATGCCGTCGGTGCCGTTGATCAGGGCCAGGCCTTCCTTCTCGGCGAGCACCACCGGCGACAGGCCGTGCCCGGACAAAGCCTCGGCGGCTGGTGCGAGGTGGCCGTCGCGGGTACGGACCTGGCCCTCTCCGATCAATGCCAGTGCCACGTGCGCCAGCGGGGCCAGGTCGCCCGAACAGCCCAGGCTGCCGTACTCGTAGACCACCGGGGTCAACCCCGCCGACAGCAGCGCTGCGTAGGCGGCCACGACCTCGGGGCGCACGCCGGTACGACCGGTGGCCAACGTGGACAGCCGCAGCAGCATCATCGCGCGCACCACCTCGCGCTCCACCTCAGCGCCCGATCCGGCAGCATGGGAGCGGACCAGGCTGCGCTGCAGTTGCTTTCGTGATTCCCGGGGGATTTCTCGGGTGGCCAGGGCGCCGAACCCGGTGGACACCCCGTACACCGGGCCCGGGTGGGCTGCCAGGACCTCAATGCGGCTGCGGCTGTCGGCGACGGCCAGCATCGCCTCATCGGACAGGCGCACGGAGGCGTCGTGGCGCGCCACCGCGATAACGTCACCGAAGCTGACCGGCGCAATGCCCACGGTGACGGCCGGGGCGCCTTGCGGTGACTTGGACGGGGATGACGGGGTCATTGAATCCTTACCTTCTGTCCAGTGATTCAGACGCGAATCTTGAATGGATTGTCGACGCGTGGCAGCCCAAGAGAGATCGTCGGACAATTGTTTGTTCGTCAATCGGTGTATAGGCTGAGGCGGCCCTGGCCCTGACGCGGCGTCTTAGGAGGTACCGCCTTGCTGCCCGACCTGCCCGACCTGTCGGTGAGCCGGTCCACGACGGTCGAGCGAATTTCCGACGTCCTGCGCACCGCCCTACTGTCGGGTGACATCGCCCCGGGCACGGCGCTGCGGGAGGTCGAACTCGCCGAACGGATGAATGTCTCACGTGGCTCCGTTCGGGAGGCCTTCGTCCGGCTCAGCGACGAAGGACTCTTGCGCCGAACTTCGTTTCGGGGGGTCGAAGTCAAGCGGCTCACCGATGATGAGATCCGAGACCTCTTCGTGGCACGGAAGTTGATCGAGTTGGCGGCTGTCGACGCCGCAGGAGACGCAGGCCGGTCGGCGCTCGTCGACCTGAGACAGGCAGTCGATGAGTTCTCGCAGGCAATTCGCGACGGGTCGGCGATCGATCAGAACCGCACCGACATCGACGTTCACGCCACGCTGGTCAGACTGTTGCGCTCGCCGCGTCTCAGTCGGATACATCGGGACTTGATGAGCGAGCTGCAACTCGCGCTCGCCGCGCAATACGGTGGGCCCGAAACCATTCCGGGCGGGCGGCTCGCCAACCGCCACGAGGAGTTCCTCCAAATGCTCATCGACGGAGATGTCTCGGGAGCACGCAAGCAGCTCGAGAGTCGCCTTGACCTGGCGCAGCGACTCCTGCTCGAGAGCTCCTCGTCCGAAGCGAACGTGAACTAGCACGTCGACAGGCCTCAGCGGACCGCCGAGAGAAAGGCCTTGGTGCGAGAGTTCGACGGGGAGTCGAGCACCGCGCGAGCCGGGCCCTCCTCCACGACCCGACCGTCCTCGAAGAAGATGACGCGGTCGGCGACTTCTCGCGCGAAGCCGATTTCGTGGGTGACGACGATCATGGTCATGCCGGACTCCGCCAGTGCCTTGATGACTCGTAGGACTTCGCCGACCAACTCGGGATCGAGGGCGGAGGTCGGCTCGTCGAAGAGCATGAGCTTGGGTCGCATCGCCAGGGCTCGCGCGATGGCGACGCGCTGCATCTGACCACCCGACAGTTGGGCGGGGTAAACGTTGCACTTGTCGGACAGTCCCATTCGTTCGAGAAGTTCCTCGCCATGCGTCGTCGCGGCGGCGGGAGTGGCGCGACGTGTCCTGACGGGTGCCTCGACGATGTTCTGCAACACCGTCATATGCGGGAACAGGTTGAACTGTTGGAAGACCATACCGATGTCGGCGCGTCGAACGCTCGCCTCGCGATCGCTCAACTCGAAGAGCTTGTTCCCCTTGCGGCGGTACCCGACCAACTCGCCATCCACCCACAGCTGTCCGGCGTCAAGCGTTTCGAGATGATTGATGCAGCGCAGGAACGTGCTCTTGCCCGAGCCGGACGGCCCGATGAGGCAGACCACTTCGCCGCGCGCCACCTCCATGTCGACGCTGTCCAGGACGCGGTGATGACCGAAGTCCTTGATGACGGCCGCCGCACGCACAAGAGGCTGAGTCATCGCTCACCCCTTCTGGTCAGATGCGCGAACCCCAGCCAGTGGCGAAGTTGGTCAATGGCAACGTCTTTTGCGGGTGCGCCGGACTGTCCGTGCGAGAAGTGCCGCTCGAGATAGAACTGACCCGCGCTCAGCACGGCGGTCAGGGCCAGGTACCAAAGGCTGGCGACGACCAACAGTGGGATCGTTTGGTAGTTCGACGAGTAGATCAGTTGCGCGGAGTACAGCAGTTCACCCACGGCCAGTACGCTCACCAGGGAGCTGGTCTTGAGCATGCCGACGGCCTCGTTGCCGGTCGGCGGGACGATCATGGTCATCGCCTGCGGCAAGACGATACGTCGGAGCACTTGGTTCTTCCGCAGTCCCAATGCCCGGGCGGCTTCCATCTGGCCCTTGTCGATGGAACGTATTCCGCCCCTGATGATCTCGGCCATGTACGCGGCCTCGTGCAGGCCGAGGCCGAGGATGCCCGCGAGGAGGGGACTGATCAGCGCGTTGGCGTCAAGGTCCACCCCAGGAATGCCGAACGAGAGGTGTGGATACAGCGCGGCGAAGTTGAACCAGAAAATCAACTGGACGAGCACCGGAGTTCCGCGGAAGAAACCCACGTAGGCAAGCGCGAGGGCCTGCACGACCGGGTTCGCGGACAGCCGCATGATCGCGAGCACCGTGCCGAGCACGATCCCGATCGCCATGCAGACGAAGGTCAGGAACAGGGTGAGGTAGACGCCGTCGAGGATCTGGCGGTCGAACAGATAACCCAGGACGGCCGACCAGCCGAACCGTTCGTTCGTCGCGACGGAGTGCAGTGCCAGAGCCACGATGGCCACCAGGACGCCGCCGACGAGCCAGCGTCCCGGGTGGCGCTGTTTGACGACGCGTATGACGCCCTCGGCCGCCGTTGCGTCTTGCGGTGGGGTGCTCGTAGCCCGGGTCATCGTGTTCACGGCGCCCCGGTGTAGACGGACTCACTGGGCATGCCCCATTTGGTGACGATCTGCTCGAGGTCACCGCTCGACGCGAGTTGTCCCATGGCCGCCTTCACCGCGGGCACGAGATCGGATCCCTTGGGGAAGGCGAGGGCAACGGGCTGTGGGTCGTAATCCGTGCCAGGCGCCAATTCCAGCGCGCCGTTGGATCCCTCGACCTGAATGGCGAGGCCGATGGTCGCGGCCATCGCTGCGTCGATGCGGCCACTGGAGAGCGCGAGGTTGACCGCTTCCTGTGAGGGGAATTGTGAGACCGACACCTCGGGTTTGCCTGCCGACACGCATTGGGACGAGATCGCGGGCAATTGACCGACCGCCTGGATCGTCCCCTTGGGTGCGCCGATGACGTGCCCGCACAGTGCGAGTGGTTCCATCCGCAGGCCGCGGGGATTTCCCTTCTGTACGGCGAGGCCCGACCCAGCCCTCATGTACGGCACGAACTCGACGACTTGTTCTCGCTCGGGCGTCACAGAGATACCCGATGCCGCGGCGTCGTACTTGCGCGCTTGCAATCCCGGCACGATGCTGTCGAATCCGACGTTGGTGAGCTTGACCTCGAGACCGAGGGCGGTGCCGATCGCGGCCACGAGATCGGCGTCGAGGCCAACGACCTCTTTGGTCGCGGGGTCGACGGTCTCGAAGGGACGGTATGTCGCGTCCGTCGCGAAGACGACCGGCTTGCCGGACCTCCCCTCGGGCAGCAATTCTGCCGCTGTCTGATCGGTGGGCTTGCGAGCCTCCGATCCGGTCGAGCTACCGTCGCTTTGCTGTGCGGAGGAACATCCGCTGATGAGGGCGCTCGCCACACAACATACTGTGACAACCGTGCCCCAGGTCCGCTTGCGTCTCATCACAATCGTTCCGTTTCCGAGGTGTTGGGAGCTTGGAGGAAGGTCGCGGCGCACCGCCTCGTCACGCGGAGGCACTGTCGGCGCGAGCGGGTGCGGTTACGGTGTCGCCGGGAGAGAAGCGACTTGGTCGGTACGGGCGGAGCGCCTCCTGCTTTTGGCCGGTGAGGATTTCGCGTGCGGCGAGGTCGCCGATGACGGCCGCCAGGGAGAACCCGCTGTGCGTCGTCAGCACGTAGACGTTGTCGCTGCGATCGGGGAATCCGGCAATCGTGATGCCATCGGAGGGTATCGCCCGCAGGCTCAGACGTACGTCGAGAATGACCGATCCGGCCAACGCGGGAATTCGCGTCGCGGCCCGCTCGAGCAACACCTCGGCTGCGGCGATGAGCTCCGACCGCGGTGAGTCGATGGTCAGCGCGACGCCGTGGCCGTCGCCGGCGAGCAGCGCCTTGCTCGGACCGAAGGGGCGCACGATGACCTCGGGTGCGAGGATGATCGGCCGCAACTCCCGGGACGGGTTGGTCACGGCCACAACGAGCCCCGGCACCTTGGGGTGGGTTGCCGGCAGCAGGGGGACGTCGAGGCCGGCGAGTGCGGCGAGTTGGCCGGTCCAGGCTCCCGCCGCAATGACATAGCGATCGACCGCCAGAATCGAGTCATCGTCGAGGCGCACCCCGGTGACGGCGCCGGCCTCCTCGGCAAAACCGGTTACAGTGCGCCGGATGAATCTGCCGCCGGCTTCGGTGATCGCGGCGGTGAGGGTGGTGAGCAGTACCGAAACGTCGATCCACGCCTCGGTGGGGAAGATCGCGGCGGTCTCGTCGTCGCCGAGACGTACCCCGGGCATCAACCGTGCCGCACCGCCGGCATCGAGCATCTCTGCGGGGTAGTCGAATTCGATGAGGCGGGCCACGTCCGCCGCAAGGCGTTGCCGCTGCTCGGCCCCGGTAACGATCTCGATCGCACCCGTCGTGTGCAGCCACCGCTCGGTGTCCAGTTTCTCCGCGAGGTGATGCAGCGCGGTCATCCCGTGCTGATTCAGCACGGTGTAGTGGTCGGGATAGCCGAGACGGACCTTGCTACTCGCATTGACCCAGGCGC
The DNA here is from genome assembly GCF_053588415.1 of Mycobacterium sp. NPDC003449. Taxonomy (NCBI): domain Bacteria; kingdom Bacillati; phylum Actinomycetota; class Actinomycetes; order Mycobacteriales; family Mycobacteriaceae; genus Mycobacterium; species Mycobacterium sp. NPDC003449. Next base: position 4,868 of record NZ_JBSFPX010000210.1, on the reverse strand, counting down.
CTGAGCCCCACCCGATTTCTCGTTCTGGATCCAGATTCGACACGACGGTCACATCAGCACCGGTGTGAACCAGATTCCACGCGGTACAGAGCCCCACCACTCCAGCTCCGATGACCACGACAGACGACGTCGGCGGCATGTGACCTCACTTTGTTCGACAATTGATTGTTTAATGAAACCACGGGGTGACCGGTCTCTCAACCGAAAGCTCGGATTGACTCGTACCTGTTTCTTTCTTGTGAGAACCGGCGACAGACACGAGTAACAAGGTGTAGTCCGACCCCGCTGCGAGTAGGAGGATGACGGCCAACGCCGGCACGATTCAGAACGGCTCGATACCGAGCGCGTCTTGCCGAATCAGCACGGACAGCCCGAAAGACGCCCCAATGGCAGCATGAGGCTGAGCCGCCGCTACGCCGGCGATGTGGATACAGGACCAGGCCAGGGGAGTGCCCTTGACGGCCTCCTGCGCGGCGTGACTGATCGTGTCGATATGTGAAACACCCTCTGGTGTAGCGGGATCACCGTCGTGAGTGATGATCATGCGCCAGACCGAGCCAGCACAGCGCGAACCTTCCTTGTTCACAGCAACTTCGGATCCGAACCAGCTGACGCGGTGAACATGCCTCTGGTCGCTGTGACCACACTCTTGACACCATGCACATTTTAATCGACACTGTGCAGAGAATTAGTCGCTGGTTTCACTGACATGGAGACGATGTTGCGAACGATCCTTATTACTGGAGTGAGCAGTGGCCTGGGGCGCGCGTTCGCCGTGGCTGCTTTGGGAGCAGGCAACCAGGTTGTCGGCACCGTGCGCAGATCCGACGATGCCGCTGCGTTCGAGGCACTGTCGCCGGGGCGCGCGCACGCACGGTTGCTCGATGTGACCGACGATGCGGCGGTCTTTCGGACCGTGGCCGATGTCGAGTCGGGGCTGGCTCCCATCGACGTGGTGATCGCCAATGCCGGCTACGGGGTGGAGGGCATCTTCGAAGAGACTGCGTTGTCGGAGATGCGTGCGCAGTTCGCCACCAACGTGTTCGGTGTCGCCGCGACACTGCAGGCGGCGCTGCCCTACATGCGGCAGCGCAAGGCCGGTCATCTGATGGCGGTGACGTCGATGGGCGGCCTCATGGCGGTTCCCGGAATGTCTGCCTACTGCGCAAGCAAGTTCGCGGTGGAGGGTCTGCTGGAGAGTGTGCGCAAGGAGGTCGCCGGTTTCGGCATTCACGTTACTGCGATTGAGCCGGGCTCGTTCCGCACCGATTGGGCCGGCCGCTCGATGACCCGCGCCGAGCGCTCCATCGCCGACTATGACGAGCTTTTCGAGCCGATCCGCACTGCGCGGATCAAGGCCAGTGGCAATCAGTTGGGTAACCCGGCGAAGGCGGGCGATGCCGTGCTCTCGATCCTGGATGTCGATGAGCCGCCCGCGCACCTGGTCTTGGGTTCTGATGCACTCCGCTTGATCTCGGCCGCCCGCGAGGCCGTCGACGACGACATCTGTGAATGGGAGAAGCTCTCGCGCAGCACCGATTTCGCTGACGGAGCTCAGCTCGCCACAAGCTAGAGCCCCAGGAATGGCTGCTACGGATGCACCCCTGTCTCAACCGCCGAAACACCAGTAACTCGAAGGACGCCCATTCGTGACTGCTGCCACCACGGTTCTGCTCGATATCGCAGACGGCATCGGCTGGCTGCGACTGAACCGCCCAGAAAGCCTCAACGCCCTCTCGCGACAGCTGATCGACGATCTCAACAGCGCGCTCGATCAGCTCGAGCGCGAACCACGGTGCCGGACGATCGTCGTGACCGGGATGGGGAGCGCCTTCAGCGCAGGCGGAGACCTCAAGGAATTCAAGCACCACATCGACAGCGATGATGCTGACGGACTCCTTGGGCTCATCGACTACACGGCCAAAGCCCTTACCCGGCTGGAGAACAGCCCAAAGCCGGTGATCGCGGCCGTGAATGGGGTGGCCGTGGCGGGCGGCATGGAGCTGTTGCTCTGCTGCGACATCGTGCTGGCTGCGGAAACCGCGATGATCGGCGACGGCCACGCGCGTTACGGCGTGCTGCCGGGAGCCGGCGGAGCGGCCCGACTAGTCAACAAAGTCGCGCCCAACATCGCTGCGCGACTATTGCTCACCGGTGAGCTGTTTCCGGCAGGCCACCGCCACTTCACCGGGCTGATCGACGAGGTGGTTCCGTACGCCGAACTCCTCAGTCGCGCCACAGAATTGGCTGCGCACATGACCCAGCTGAGCCCTCTGGCGCTGGCCAGCATCAAGAAGGTCTCGCACGAAGCGAAAGGCCGACCTGCGTCGGTGGGACTCAAGCTCGAACTGGCCGCGTTGGAGAACTACGTAGGGTCCCGTGACTTCGCCGAGGGTATGGCGGCATTCAGCCAACGCCGCACACCGAAGTTCAGTGGGCGCTGAACCCGACAAAACCGCGAAGGAATCGAGTCACAGCATGTCTGACGCAGCGCCTCGAGCTCGTCATCTCAGCGACCTGCTGCGCCGCAGCGCCCTGGCGCACCCCGACTCGGTGTTCGCATTCCCCGACCAGCGCTACAGCTACTCGGAGATGGACTTTCGCGTCGACGAGTTCGCCCGGATGTACCTACGTGCCGGGCTGCACGCCGGGGACCATGTCGGCCTGTGGATGCCGGCATCGTTGGACATGATCGCGGCCATTGTCGCGTGCGCACGGATCGGCGCGGTCGCTGTCGCGATCAACGACCGCTTCCACACCGATGAGCTGCAGTACGTCATCGCCCATGCCGATCTCGCCGCGGTCATCACCATCGCCCCGACCCCGCACTCCGACCGTCCTGCCGAACTACTCGCCGCCATCCCGGGTCTCAGTGATTCGCCCACAACGGATCTCGACCTGGCCGTCACGCCCCGGTTGCGCCGCATCGTCGTCCTGGCAGATGGCAGCTATTCGCCACCCTGCGCCGCAATCACTCATCAGACCGATGTGGGTCTGTCAGCCGCGCACCCGGGTGAACGCATCGACCGGGCCCCCGAAGTCCGGACCGAGCCCGAGTCGGGCGGTGAGATCGCTTATCTGATGTACACCTCGGGCACCTCGGCATCGCCGAAGGCGTGCATGATCGCTCATGAGGCGGTGGTGGCCCAAGGCGATTCTCTGGCCAATGAGCGCTACCTGCTCGACGAGGACTCTGTGTTCTGGTGTCCGCTACCGCTGTTTCACACTGCCGGCCTGGCGACGCTGACAGCCTGTATCACCGTGGGGGCGTCCTTCGTCCATGCGGGCGTCTTCGATCCGTCGCAGTCATTGCGCGCACTAGCAGAAGAGCGCGTCACACACGCGATACCGTGCTTCGAGACGATCTGGATGCGCATCCTCGACCACCCAGAGTTCGCCGGCACCGATCTGTCGTCGCTGCGCGTGCTGATGAACACCGGCGGTGAAGACCTGTTGCGCAAGCTGCAGGCACGTGTGCCGCACGCAGTCCAGCTTGCCAATTACGGGATCACCGAAGGCAGCGGTCACGTCGCGATGACGATGATTTCCGACCCTCTCGACATCCGGGTCAGCACAGGCGGATTCCCGCTCCCCGGGATGGAGGCCCGGATCGTCGACCTCGACACGGGACGTCCGGTGCCGGCCAACGTGACCGGTGAGATCCACTTCCGCGGCGAATCACGGTTCTTCGGGTACTACCGTGACGATGCGGCCAACGCCGAGTTCATCGACGCCGACGGGTGGTTCAAGTCTGGTGATCTCGGCGCCATGGACGACGCCGGACGGCTGACCTTCAAAGGGCGTGTCAAAGACATGCTCAAGGTTGGCGGCGAGAACGTCTCTTCCCTCGAGGTCGAATCGTTCCTGCTGAGGCAACCCGCCGTTGCGGTGGCCGCCGTCGTCGGCGCACCCGACGAGTACTACGGCGAGGTTGCGGTTGCCTTCATCCAGGTGGCCGCGGGCCATGACTTGACCGAGGCCGGGGTCATCGACTTCTGTCTTGACCGGATCGCCACCTACAAGGTGCCGCGCTATGTCCGCTTCGTCGACGAATGGCCGATGTCGGGGACCAAGATTCGCAAAGTCGAGTTGCGCGAACGGATCAAACGCGAACTCACCGCGGCCAACGTCACGACCGCGCCCCGCCTGCAAAGCCGGCGGGCACGTGCCGCCGGACCTCGGGGAGCTGCGCGATCGGGCTGAACCCCGTTGTCCGAGCGAGGCGGCGGTGCGCCTCACCGAACCAATCCCGACGAGCCGGCCGACGATTGCTTCGGAATTTTCGCGCTCGACAGCGGCCAGTGCATCACGCACGGCCTGCCGGATGTACACCGACTCACGTTGACGCTTCGCGCGAGTTCTGGGGGTGCCTATGCGGCCATGGACCGGTCCGTCGTTGCCGCGCTCGTCACACAGCTTCACGAGGACTACACCGATGTCGCGGCGATCGCATCGAATGTCGGTGCTGTCGCGGACGGATAATGACCGCTGCACGGGCGGCGACAGTGAGTACTCACAGCGCCTTGGTTAGAGCCTGCCCGCAACGAAATCGGCGGCCTGGTTGACCATCCCGGCGTCGATGTAGGCCCCGGCGAGGTGATCGGGCCAGTTGTTCTTCCAGGTGTTGGGATCGGCCGGATTGCAGATCGGGTCGGCGCCGTGGCACAACTCGATGGTCCGGTCGCGGTAGACGGGACTGAAATTGGTGATCGGCCCGACCCACGCGGCACCGTTTCCGAACAGTGTCACCGCCGCGATGTGGTCGGCGGCCTCGCCGGGCAGCGGAGTCTTGAAACCGAACCCGGTGAACGGAACGGCCAGCACCACATCGGCGCCCACCACGACATAGCGATGGTGCCGGGGTTCGG
>NZ_JBSFPX010000209.1:0-11615 GCF_053588415.1 Mycobacterium sp. NPDC003449 | reverse complement strand
CCCGGAATGCGCATTCCCGGGTACCGACGCGTCTGCTCGGCGGAGAACTCGGCGGAGAAAAGGACTAGAGCGGAAGCAGGCCGTGCTTACGCTGCACCTTGCGCAGATTCTGCTTGTCCCGCAACAGATGCAGCGACCTGCGCAGCAGCAGCCGGGTCTCGTGCGGCTGAATCACCCCGTCGATGTAGCCGCGCTCGGCCGCGATCCACGGCGTCGCCATGTTCTCGTTGTAACCCTTGATGAAATCGTCGCGGATCTTGCGCACCTCGGGCGCCGTCGGATCCGGGAACCGCTTCACCAGCAGCTGCGCCGCACCCTCCGCGCCGATCACCGCGATCCGGGCGGTCGGCCAGGCGAAGTTCAGATCGGCCGAGAGCTGCTTGGAACCCATCACCGCGTAGCCGCCACCGTAGGCCTTGCGGATGATGACGGTCACCTTCGGCACATCGGCCTCGACGATGGCGTTGAAGAACCGCCCGCCGCGCTTGATGATGCCGCCCTTCTCCTCCGCGACACCCGGCATCGCGCCGGGGGTGTCGACGACGAAAACCAAAGGCAGGTTGTAGGAGTCGCAGAACCGGATGAAGCTGGCCGCCTTGTCCGACGCCTCGTTGTCGACCGCGCCCGACATGTGCATCGGCTGGTTGGCGACCACGCCGACCGGGCGGCCGTCGACCCTGGCGAACGCGGTGATCATCGCCGGGCCGCGTTGATCGGCGATCTCCAGCACATCGCCGTCGTCGAAGATGCGCACCAGGATCTCGTGCATGTCGTAGGAGGTGTTGTCGGCATCCGGGACGATCGAGTCCAGCTCCAGATCGTGCGGGGTGATCTCGGGCTCCAGGCCCGGGTTGACGATCGGCGGATCGTCAAAAGTATTGGCGGGCAGGAAGCTCAGATATTCGCGCACGTACTGGTAGGCCGCGGCCTCCGATTCGACCACCTTGTGGATGTTGCCGCGCTGCGCCTGCACGTCGGCACCGCCGAGCTCGTCGAAGGTGACCTCCTCACCGGTGACGTCCTTGATCACGTCGGGACCGGTGATGAACATGTAGCCCTGATCCCGCACCGCCACCAGCAGGTCGGTCTGGATCGGCGAATAGACCGCCCCGCCGGCACATTTCCCGAAGATCAGGGAGATCTCCGGGACCAGGCCGCGCAGCATCTCGTGGCGGCGGCCCAACTCGGCGTACCAGGCCAGCGAGGTCACCGCGTCCTGGATGCGCGCACCCGCCGAGTCGTTGATGCCGATGATGGGGCAGCCGACCATGGCCACCCACTCCATCAGCTTGGCCACCTTACGGCCGAACATCTCGCCGACCGAACCCTGGAACACCGTCTGGTCGTGGCTGAACACCGCGACCGGACGGCCGTCGATGGTGCCGTGGCCGGTGACCACGCCGTCGCCGAACAGCGCGTTCGGATCGCCCGGCGTCTTGGCCAGGGCACCGATCTCCAGGAAGCTGCCCGGGTCGAGCAGCGCATGAATCCTGGCCCGCGCCGACGGAATTCCCTTGCGATCGCGTTTCGCGACGGCCTTCTCACCGCCGGGTTCCTTGGCCAACTCCAGCTTGTCGCGAAGATCGGCCAGCAGTTCGGCCGTGGTCTTGTTGGTCACTTGCGCTCGCTCTCGGCTGTCGTACCTGTCGCTTCGTTCCCGATCCGGGCGAGGGCCTCGCTCATATGCGCACCCACTTTGGCAATGTAGGGCTCGTCGATGGCCTGGATATGCTCGCCCCCGATGTGCACGACCTCGAGGTCGGAGGCGAATTCACCCCAGCCGCCGTCGGGCTTTCTGGTCGCATACGCCGGCTCGAAGACGATCGCGTCATCGTGGTACCGGTCGGCCATGTACAGCGTCACGTGCCCATCGAACGGCTGCACGTCGACGGTGTCCAGGGCCCGCTGGTCCAGGTACGACGTGCGCTGGTGCTCGATGATCCCACCCGGGATCTGCACGCCGCTTTCCTTGATCACGTCGAGCACGAACTTCACCTGCCCCTCGTCGTCGAGCTTTTCCAGCTCCTCGTAGGGGATCTCGGGGACCTCCACGTTGAAGGTGCGCTCCGCGAACCGCGCGTAGCGGTCCCAGCGGGCGCGCATCCCCGCCTTGGTCTGGTCGATCGGCTCACCGGGCCGCACGCAGTCGATCAGCCCGACGAATCGGACATCGGCGCCGGCCTGCTTGAGCCCGATGGCACACGCGTAGGCCAACGCCCCGCCCAGGGACCACCCCGCCAGGACGAACGGACCGTTGTGCAGCTCAAGCAGTTTGGGCACGTACTCGGCGGCGCGTTCCTCGATCGAGCCCTCGACCCGCTCGATGCCGTACACCGGGGTGTCCGCGGGCAGCCGCTTCATCAGCGGTTCGTAGACGACGGTGGACCCGCCGGCCGGGTGGAACACGAAGAGCGGGACCTGCGAACTGCCCTCTTTCGGCGGCCGCAGGATGCGGACGAACCCGTCGACCACACCCTCCTCGAGCTGATCGCGGACCGTGCTGGCCAGTTCCTCGATGGTCTTGGCAGACTTCACATCCTCGACGGTGACGGTGCCCTCGGCCCGTTCCGAGAGCCGGTCCGCCAGCTTCCCGGCCGCCGCGTCGTCCAGTCCGGGCAGCTCATTGAAGATGCCGCCGGGGGACTTGCCGGTGACGATCGCCCAGGTCGCGAACGTGACCCGCTCGGCGGCGTCGCGCGGCGGCACATCGGCGCCGAGCGCCTCGGTGACGGCCTCCTGGGTGAGCACCTTGGCCGCCGCCGTGGCAGCGGTGGAGCCGGCCGGGCCCGACGAATCGGTGGGCGGCGGCGGGATCTCCAGCTCGGCCATCGCCGGCCCGCTCGGATCGGTCGGCGGCGGCGGGATCTCCAGATCCGCGGCGGGGTCATCTCCCGCACCCGCCTGGTCCAGCTTGTCCTGCAGTTCGGCGACCGTGGACGCCCCGCCCATGAGTTCGGCCTGGGCCGCGGCGATCTCGTCCGCGGTCTGTCCCTTCTGGGATTCGGCGAGCTGACCGACCTCGTCGCGATGCTCGATCGCGTACTTGATCAGCTCCTCGACGTTGTAGAGGTTGGCGTCGCGCACCGCGGTCAGCTGGATCGGCGGCAGGTCGAAGTCGTATTCGACGCGGTTCTTGATCCGCACCGCCATCAGCGAGTCGAGACCGAGTTCGATCAGCGGCACCTCCCAGGGCAGATCCTCCGGCTCGTAACCCATCGCCGCGCCGACGATGGTGCCGAGACGCTGCGCCACGGTCTCACCGGTATCCGGCGACCACTTCTGGAAATCGGCACCCATACCGGCGCCCGAGGTCAGGTTGTCACTGAGGATTTCGGCCTGCTCCTCGGGCTCCTCGACCGCCTGGGTCAGCTCCGCAGCGGGCGCGGCCGAGCCCACGCCGACCGCGGTCGGCAGGGCCGCCGCGGCTCCCCCTCGGGACACGATGGCGTCGTAGACCAGCGTGAAGGATTGATCAATGCGGGCATGCACCTGCACCGTGGCGCCGCCGGGGTGGCGGGTCAGCGTGGTGACCAGCCGGGCCCCCTCCGCGGGGACCGCGCGCTGCTCGAACGCGGTCAGCTTCGCGTCCGGAAGGACCTGCGCCGCAGCCGCTTTGACCAGGGCAGCGAGATCGCCCGCAGCCTTCGGCACGAACTCCCAGACGTGCTTGCCGTCCGGCGTCGCGACGTGGTTGCCCGGCATCACCGCCGAACTGTCGCCGGTGAAATGCGCGTCCAGCCAGTGCGGCTTGCGCTTGAACCGGGTCGGCGGGATGTCGGCGAAGTCCAGCGCCCCGGCCAGCCCGGTGGACGTGCGCGGGAACAGCGTCCGGATGTCCAGGTCATGGCCGTGCACGAACAGCTGCGCCATGGCCGTGGTCATCGAGGTGACCTCGTCCTGTTTGCGGGCCAGGGTCGGCACCAGCTGGGCGTCGTGCAGCCCGGCCGACGCGGTGGTCAGGCCGACCTGCATGAGCGCCACCGGATTCGGTGCCAGCTCCAGGAACGTGGTGTGGCCGTTGTCGACCGCGTTGCGAATGCCGTGGGTGAAGTAGACGCTGTGCCGCAGCCCCTTCTTCCAGTAGTCGACATCGTGGATCGGGTCACTGCCCTGGCGGATGAACTTGCCCTCGTGCACGGTCGAGAAGTAACCGGCCTTCAGCGGGAGTGCCTGGATCCCTTGGATTTCGGCGGACAACTCACCGAGCAGCGGATCCATCTGCTGAGTGTGGCTGGCACCCTTGGTCTGGAACTTGCGGGCGAACTTGCCCTCCGATTCGGCGCGCGCGATGATCGCGTCGACCTGCTCGGGCGGGCCGCCGATCACGGTCTGGGTCGGTGCGGCGTACACGCACACCTCCAGATCGGGGAAATCGCTGAACACGGTCTTGATCTCGTCGGCCGAGTACTCCACCAGCGCCATCAGCCGGATGTACTCGCCGAACAGCATGGCCTCGCCCTCACCCATCAGGTGGGCGCGCGAGCAGATGGTCCTGGTCGCATCGGCCAGCGACAGGCCGCCCGCGAAGTAGGCCGCCGCGGCTTCGCCGAGCGACTGCCCCACCACCGCACCGGGTTTCGCGCCGTGCGCCTTGAGCAGCTCACCGAGCGCGATCTGGATCGCGAAGATCACCGTCTGGGTGGTCTCGATGCCGTAGTCCTTCGAGTCGTCGAGGATGAGTTCGACGATCGAGTAGCCCAGCTCGTCCTGGACGTGTGCGTCGACCTTGTCGATCCACTCGGCGAAGATCGGATCACGCAGGTACAGGCTCTTACCCATCTTGCGGTGCTGCGCACCGAATCCGGCCAGCACCCACACCGGCCCGTTGGTGACCGGGCCGTCGGCGGTGATCACACTCGGGTGCTGCTTACCCTCGGCCACCGCGCGCAGGCCCTTGACCGCCTCGTCGTGGTCGGTGGCCAGCACCACGGCGCGGGACCGGCCGTGGTTGCGCCGCGACAGCGAACGCCCGATCGACTCCAGCGAGGACGCCCGGCCCTCCTCGCTGTCGATCCAGTCCGCCAGCTCGGCCGCGGCGGCCTTCTTGCGCGACGTCAGGAACGCCGAAATAGCCAGCGGGACAACCTTCTTGGTCGGCTCGGCAGCCTCGGCGGCCGCCAGCTCCTCGCGGGCGACTTCGAGCAGCCGCTTGGCCTCATCGGTCAAACCGGGCAGTTCGTGGGTCGCCTCGTCATAGACCGGGTATTCGTCCGCTTCGGCCTCATCGTGCACGAACTCGCCGTACTCGTCCATCCGGACACCGCCCACGTAGACCGCGTCGGCGTCGTCAGAAGACGGCTTCTCCTCGACCGCTTCGGGTTCCGGCTCGGGCTCGACCAGGTCGCTCGGCAGCACCTCGCGCAGCACCAGATGGGCGTTCGCGCCACCGAAGCCGAAGCCCGACACCCCCGTGATGGCGTGCCCGCTGTAGCGCGGCCACTCCGAGACGGTGTCGTTGACCTTGAGGTGTTCCTTGTCGAAGTCGATGTACGGGTTGGGCCCGGCATAGTTGATCGACGGCGGCAGCTTGTCATTGGCCAGCGCCAACGTCATCTTGGCCAGGCTGGCCGCGCCCGCGGCCGACTCCAGGTGCCCCACATTGGATTTCACCGCACCGAGCAGGGCGGGCTTGTCGGCGGCGCGACCGCGTCCGACCACCCGGCCGAGTGCGTCGGCCTCGATCGGGTCACCCAGGATGGTGCCGGTGCCGTGCGCCTCGATGTAGTCGACGTCGCGCGGGTTGATACCGGCGTCCTTGTATGCCTTGCGCAGCACCGCTTCCTGCGCATCCGGATTGGGGGCCAACAGACCGTTGGACCGGCCGTCGTGGTTGACCGCGCTGCCCGCGATGACCGCGAGGATCTGATCGCCGTCGCGGCGGGCGTCCGAGACCCGCTTGAGCACCAACATGCCGCCGCCCTCGGACCGGGCGTAGCCGTCGGCGTCCGATGAGAACGATTTGATCCGGCCGTCGGCCGCCAGCACCCCGCCGACCTCGTCGAAACCGACCGTCACCAGCGGGGTGATCAGCGCGTTGACCCCGCCGACCACGGCCACATCGGCCTCACCGGAGCGCAGGGCCCGCACCCCCTGATGGGCCGCGACCAGCGAGCTGGAGCACGCCGTGTCGACCGCGACCGACGGGCCGCGGAAATCGTAGAAATACGAAACCCGGTTGGCGATGATCGAACTCGCGGTTCCGGTGATGGCGTACGGGTGGGCGATCGACGGGTCGCTCATCGCCAGGAAGCTGTAGTCGTTGGTCGAGTTGCCGACGTAGACCCCGACACTGGTGCCGCGCAGGCTCGACGCCGGGATCCTGGCGTGCTCCAGCGCTTCCCACGTCAGCTCCAGCGCCATGCGCTGCTGCGGGTCGATATTGTCGGCTTCCATCTTCGACAGCGCGAAGAACTCGGAGTCGAATCCCTTGATGTCGGACAGGTAGCCGCCGCGGGTGCGGGCCTTGCCGACCCGATCGGCGATCCGCGGCTCGTCGAGGAACTCGACCCACCGCCCCTCGGGCAGATCGGTGATGGCGTCACGGCCCTCGAGCAGCGCCGCCCACATCTCGTCGGGGGTGTTCATATCACCGGGGAAGCGGGTCGCGACCCCGACAATCGCGATGTCCTCGACGTCGGGGCCACGGGTCCAGTCCTCGTCGCCCTCGACGAACTCGGGTTCCGGCTCACCCTCGATGATGACCGTGGCCAGCGATTCAATGGTCGGGTGGCGGAACGCGACCGTCGCGGTCAGCGTGACACCGGTCAGATCCTCGATATCGCTGGCCATCGCGACCGCATCGCGCGAGGACAGGCCGAGTTCGACCATCGGGGTGGTCTCATCCACCGCGTCCGGCGACTGCCCGGTCGCGTTGCCCACCCACTTGCGCAGCCACTCCCGCATCTCGGCGACGCTCAGCTCGGGGCGCGACACCGGCCCGCCCGCGGACTCGGTGGTCGCTGGAGGATTCGAATCGTTCTGTGTTGCATCCATGGCCGGTTTGTCCTCTTCGGGTGCGGAGTTCAGATCACCTGTGCCGTAGACCGGTCGGCGTTGTGACGTCAGGATCAGTCGGTCTCGTCGGGGAACGCATTGGCGATCTTGCCGCTGCGCAGGCTGCCGTCGAGATAGGCCGACCGGCAGGCGCGGCGGCCGATCTTGCCGCTGGAGGTGCGCGGGATGGCACCGGCCGCGGTGAGCAGCACATCGCGCACCGTGACACCGTGGCGCACCGCGATCGCCGCGCGAATGTCGTCGGAGATCGGGCCGACCTCCAGCTTGTGGGCGCCAGGGGCCCGCTCGGCGACGATCACGAGCTGTTCGGAGGTGTCGTCCGGATCCCGCTTGAGCCCGGCGTGGGCGTTCTCGAACACCTCGGCGGGCAGCTGGTTGGCCGGCACCGAGAACGCCGCCACATACCCGGTGCGCAGCGCCTTGCTGGACTCCTGCGCCGAGTACTCCAGGTCCTGCGGGTAGTGGTTGCGGCCGTCGATGATCACCAGGTCCTTGACCCGGCCGGTGATGTAGAGGTCACCCTCGTAGAACGCCCCGAAGTCGCCGGTACGCACCCAGGTCGCGTCGTCGGCCGCCCCTTCGGCATGCGTTGGGTTGGTCCGCGATTTGAGGATGTTGTGGAACGTCGATGCGGTCTCGGCGTCCTTACCCCAGTAGCCGGTGCCCATGTTCTGGCCACTGATCCAGATCTCGCCGATCTGGCCGTCGGCCAGCTCGGTGGCCGATTCGGCGTCGACGATGACGGCCCACTCCGCGATCCCGACCTTGCCGGCCGAGGCCTGCGCGACGGCCTTCGGCGAATCGGTGTCCACCTCGACGAGACGGCCGGTGTTCAGCGCGTCCCGGTCGACGGTGATGATCTTGGGCTCTTCGGCCGATGGCGTTGTCGACACGAACAGGGTGGCCTCGGCCAGACCGTAGGACGGTTTGATCGCCTTGGGCGGGAAGCCGTACGGGCCGAACGCATCGTTGAACCGGCGCACGGTGGCCGCCGAGATCGGTTCGCTGCCGTTGAGCACGGCCTTGACGTTGGACATGTCCAGCGGCGCCGAGCCCTCCTTGGGCAGACCGCGCGCCGCAGCATGGTCGAAGGCGAAGTTCGGGGCCACCGAGATCGTGCCGCCGGTGTCGCCCTCCTTGCGGGCGAGTTCGCGGATCCAGCGTTCCGGGCGGCGGACGAACGCGGCCGGGGTCATGAAGGTGAAGTAGTAGCCGATCATCGGGGCCAGCAACGCCGTGATCAAGCCCATGTCGTGGAAGAACGGCAGCCAGGACAGGCCGCGGTCGCCGTCCTCGCCTTCCAGGGCCTCGACCACCTGAACCACGTTGGTGGCCAGGTTCAGGTGGGTGATCTGGACCCCGGTGGGGATCCGGGTCGAGCCGGAGGTGTACTGCAGGTAGGCGATGGTGGTCTCGTCGACGTCCTGGAAATGGATCCAGGTGGCGGCGACGTCGTCGGGAACCGCGTCGACCGCGATGACCCGAGGGCGCTGATTGGCCGGGCGGCTGCGGAAGAACTTGCGCACGCCCTCGGCGGCCTCGGTGGTGGTCAGGATCGCCGACGGATGGCAGTTGTCCAGGACGGCGTGCAGCCGGCCGACGTGACCGGGCTCGGACGGATCGAACAGCGGCACCGCGATCCGGCCCGCGTAGAGCGCACCGAAGAACGCCACCAGGTAGTCCAGGTTCTGCGGGCACAGGATCGCCACCCGGTCACCGGGTTCGGTGACCTGCTGCAGCCGGGCCGCGACGGCCTTGTTGCGGGCACTGAACTGGGCCCAGGTCAGGTCGCGGGCGACACCGTCACGTTCGGTGGAGAAGTCGAGGAACCGGTAGGCGAGCTTGTCGCCACGGACCTTGGCCCAGCGCTCGACATGTTCGACGATGCTCGCGCCCTCAGGAAACTTGATCTGACCGTCCTTGATGAACGGATTGTGGAACGGCATATGTCTTCTCCTGTCAGGGCCGTACTCGTCGCGTCGTCGCACGTCATTCGCGGTGCGCCACAGCCACTCGACGGCCTCTGCGAACCTCAAAACCCCGTGCATCCTACCGGGATTGAAGGTCGGCACTCACGGCTCAGCCGACAGCTACTGCTCTTAGTTTTCTCTTAATGTTAGGCGACCGTGGTTGTCCGGCCAAATCCGGCGCGCCAGGCCCGGTGCCGTTATCCGTGCGCCGGGTGCGGAGCGTTGTCGACGAGGTTCTTCGCCCAGCTCAAGGTCCATTGGGTGGCGGTCTGGCCGTTCTCGACCCAGAACTGCGGGGTGTTGTACAGCGCGTGCACCGGGCCCGCGGCGCTCCCCGACAGCGTCTCCAGCGTCTTGGGCAGATTGAAGACCGAGAACGCCTCCTCCGGCGCCGAACAGATCAGATCGCCCGCGCCGCAGATCTGGTTGGTGCGGTTGTCCAGCGCACCGAACCCGCCGGGCCGGGGCCCGGTCATGGTCAGGCCCATCCCGGACAGCATCGGCAGCTCGTGCAGCGTGACCTCGGCGCCCTGGCCGACCGGGTTCGGCCCGATGTCCTGCCCGACACCCACCTGGCGGCGGCCGTCGGCGATCAGCGTCACACCGAGCACCAGATCCTCGTCCACCGGCCCACGGCCGTTGCCGATGTCACCGGCGATGTCACCGGCGATCACCGCACCCTGCGAGAACCCGGCCAGCACATAGCTGGTCAACGGGCAGCGGTCGTTCATATCGGTCAGCGCCTTGACGGCGGTGCGGGTGCCCTCGGCGCGGCTGTCGTTGTAGGACATCTGCTTGTCGGCCGCGAACGGATTGTGGAACTGCGCGGTATAGGGCACGGTGTAGACCTCGAGCCGGTCCCGGCCGAACTGCTCGGCCATCGGCCTGCTGACATTGGTCATCAGCGACAGCGGGAACTGCGTCGGATTGAACGGATCGTCGGTGGGCGAGGACTCCCAGGTACCCGGGATCGACATCAGCATCACGTCGGGGCAGTCCGCCGACTGGAAATCCGGCCGCGGTTTACGCGTCGTCGGCGGTGCGGGCACCCCCGCGGGCGGCTGCGCGGTGGGCGGGGCCTGCGGGGTGTCCGGGCGGCGCATCACGATGACCACGATGGCCACCACGAGCACCACCACGAGCGCCATCGCGCCCGCGGCGATCAGGGCCAGGATGCGATGCCGCTTCCGTCGAGCGTTTTTTGCCATGTACTTTCGTGCTCCTCGCGTGCGGGTGGGATTCTCGCACCCCTGCTAGCAGAGTCGTTCAGTTGCGATGCGGATGTAATCAGAGGTGGCGGAGTTGATCTCGCCGGGCGACACCGGACTCTCCTGCACCCCCTTCTCCGCATGTGCGGCGCGCACATCGCTGCGCACCCGCGGGAGGACGAAGTCCCACACCGCCTGATCATTCTGCTTGGCAGCCCGGGCCTGGCACACATAGGACCCGATCGACAGCGCCAACAGGTCACTCGACGGTTGCACTCCGGCGGCTTCGAGATCGTCGAGATAGGCCCGCTGCTGGGCTGTGACGGACAGCTCACCGTTGCGGCCCTGCTGCGGCAGCGCCGGGTCCGACTGGAGTTCACCCGACTGGGCTTGGGTGTCGTTGATTTGCGAGGTTGGCACGACGAGGGGCGCCATCATATCGCTGCCCGCATCGCAGCCGGTGAGCAACGACGCAGCCGACACCGCGAACGCCGTCGCGATGACCGGGGTGGCCGACCGTACCGTGTGCTGCACGCCTCCACCGTACCGGGTCTCGAAAAGTGCCCCCGTACAGCTGATTCGCGCCAAGTGCGGGATCGCTACTTGATCGTGGCGACCAATTCACCCGACATCTGCGCCAGCTGAGGCGCCCAGCTGCCCCAGTCGTGCTGGCCGGAAGCCGGGAAGTCGAAGTGCCCGTTGCCGCCGCCGACGGAGCGGTAGTGCTGATAGAACGAACGGTTGCTGCCCGTTGCCTGATCGCAATAACCGATCATCGCGGGCGGGTCACTGCATGTCAGGGTTCCCGGGCTGTACACCCACAGCCGGGTGTTGGCGTCGGCCAGCAGCTGTACGTGGACGTCGGGATCGTGCCACTTCCAGCGGCCCAGCTGTGGCGCACCCCACATGCCGTAGCTGTCCACCCCGCCGTACTGGGCCAGCCCCGCGGTGATCGCACCGTTGAGGGCGGTGGCCGACGGGGTCAGGAAGCCCGACAGCGATCCGGCGAACCGGAACCGGTCCGGATGGAACGCGGCCAGCGTCACCGCCGCGGTACCGCCCTGGGCGGCCCCGACGATGCCGTGCCCGCCCGGCGCCAGCCCCTTGTTGGCCGCCAGCCAGTCCGGCAGCTCGGCCGACAGGAACGTATCCCACTGCTTGCTGCCGTCCTGCTCCCAGTTCGTGTACATGCTCCAGGCCCCACCCGCGGGGGCGGCGACCGAGATGCCGCGGCCCGCCAGCGTGCTCATCGCACTGCCGGCGTTGACCCAGTTGCTCACGTCGGGTGCGGCGTTGAACGCGTCGAGCAGGAACACCGCGTGCGGTCCGCCGGCCTGGAAAGCCACCGGAATGTCGCGGCCCATCGCGGCCGACGGCACCATCAGGTGCTCGACGCCGTCGGCGCGGGCCTGCGCCCCGCTCA